>CALGWX010000353.1 GCA_937936215.1 uncultured Burkholderiaceae bacterium
GCTGCTGCTGGAGCAAAACGACGAGTGGCAAACGCAGCGCCGCTACATGCAGCTTGAAGGCCTGCAGCAGCTCGCCGACAATCAACCCGCTCGGCTGTCCGCCGTGATCAGCTGAGCACCGACGGCTCAACCTGACGAGCCTGTGGACCTACACCACTCCCGGGGACGCGACCCCCCTTCCGGTTCCGGGGCCTGGCCCTTGCCGGGCCGCAAAGCCCTGGCGAGCCACTCCTTCGGAGCGAACGGCCGAGTCGGCGCCAGCCATCCGCGTTCGTCGGCAGCCACATGAGGCCGAAACCTGGGGTCGACCACGCGCCACGGCGTCGTCCCAAACCGCGTGTCTTCGCGGCCATTGCGCGAAGCGCCGGCGGATTCTTGCACGCCCGATCGACGCGAACGGGCCGGCTGGTGCCGGCTATCCGACTCGAACGGATGACCTATCGCTTACAAGGCGATTGCTCTACCAACTGAGCTAAGCCGGCACACCGAGGCAGTTTAGCGGAGGCACCCGGCGGCCGATGCCGATAGCATCCGTGCCAGTCCCCGGTGCAGGCCTCCCTCCACGATGGCAACCCTTCTCGTCACCGGCGGTGCCGGCTACATCGGATCGCACACGGCGGTGGCGCTGCTGCAGGCCGGCCACGAGGTGGTCAGCCTGGACAACTACGCCAACAGTTCGCCGCGCGCGCTCGAAAGGGTGCAGCGCATCGCCGCCCGGCCGCTCACCGCCGTCGAGGGCGACGTTCGCGATGCGGCCCTGCTCGCGCGGCTGTTCTCGCAGCACGCCTTCGACGGCGTGGTCCACTTCGCGGCGCTGAAGGCGGTCGGCGAGTCCGTGGCCAGGCCGCTCGCCTACTACGAGAACAACGTCGGCGGCACGCTGTCGCTGCTGCACGCCATGCAGGCCGCCGGCGTGCGGCGCCTGGTCTTCAGCTCGTCGGCCACCGTCTACGGCGCGCCCGATGCGCTGCCGATCACCGAGCAGGCGCCGATCCGCGTCACCAACCCCTACGGCGCCACCAAGGCGATGGTCGAGCAGGTGCTGCGCGATCTTTGCGCGGCCGAGCCAGAATGGTCGGTGGTGTCGCTGCGCTACTTCAACCCGATCGGCGCGCACCCGAGCGGCGAGATCGGCGAGGATCCGCACGACATCCCCAACAACCTGTTCCCGTTCATCTGCCAGGTGGCGGCAGGGCGGCGCGAGCGGCTGTCGGTCTGGGGCAACGACTGGCCGACGGCGGACGGCACCGGCGTGCGCGACTACCTGCACGTGGTCGATCTAGCCGCCGGGCACCTGCGCGCCTTCGAGTATGCGCGGCGGCACACTGGCTTCGAGGCGATCAACCTCGGCACCGGCCGCGGCGTCAGCGTGCTGCAACTGGTGCACGCGTTCGAGGCCGCCACCGGCCAGCGCATCCCCTACCGATTCGCGGCGCGCCGCCCGGGCGACATCGCCGCCTGCTGGGCCGATCCGTCGGCCGCGGAGCGACTGCTGGGATGGCGGGCGCAACTGAGCATCGAGCAGGCCTGCGCCGACGGCTGGCGCTGGCAGCGGCAGAACCCGAACGGCTATCGGGACTGACGGGCGCCGCGTAGTGCAGCCGCGCGCCGCTGGAAGAGGCTACTTGACGCGGGTCAGCCGCGGCCGGTCGGACGCCGGCTTCGGCGGCTCAGGCGGCTCCGGCACGGGCGGCGGCTGCGCCGGCCCCTGCACGGCGCGCGGGGCGGGCGCCGCCATCGCCCGCGGCACCTCGAAGGCCATGCCCTGCCCGTTCTCGCGCGCGTAAACGGCGATCACGCGGCCCATCGGCACGTACACCTCGCGCGGCACGCCGCCGAAGCGTGCCTGGAAGGAGATCGCCTCGTTGTCGATCAGCAGCCGGCTGGTGGCGAGCTGCGAGATGTTGAGCACGATCTCGCCGTTGTTGACGAACTCCGTCGGCACGCGCACGGTGTCGTCGACCGCCACCGCGATGTACGGCGTGAAGCCGGAATCCGTGCACCAGTCGTAGATGGCGCGGATGAGATAAGGCTTGGTCGAGACTTCGGCCATGAGGGCAGTGTAGCGGTGCGCCGGCGCGCGCCCAGCCGGCGAAGCCGCCCCGTCAGCGGCGCATCACCTTTTCGGACGGCGTCAGCGCCTCGATGAAGGCCGGGCGGCTGAAGATGCGCTCGGCGTACTTCATCAGCGGCACGGCGCTCTTCGGCATGTCAATGCCGTAGTGGTCGAGCCGCCACAGCAGCGGCGCGATCGCCACGTCGAGCATCGAGAAGTCGTCGCCGAGCATGTACTTGTTCTTCAGCAGCACCGGCGCCAGCTGCACCAGCCGGTCGCGGATCGCCGGCTTGGCCTTCTCGATCGCCTTCGGGTTATTGCTGTTCTCGATCGTCTGCACGTGCACGAAGAGCTCGCGCTCGAAGTTGAACAGGAACAGCCGCGTGCGCGCCCGCATCACCGGGTCAGCCGGCATCAGCTGCGGGTGCGGGAAGCGCTCGTCGATGTACTCGTTGATGATGTTCGACTCGTACAGGATGAGATCGCGCTCGACCAGGATCGGCACCTGCCCGTAGGGATTCATCACGTTGATGTCCTCGGGCTTGTTGAACAGGTCGACGTCCTTGATCTCGAAGTCCATGCCCTTCTCGAACAGCACGAAGCGGCAGCGCTGCGAGAACGGGCAGGTGGTTCCGGAGTAAAGCACCATCATGGGTTCGGTACCTTGCTTGAGGGGTCGCGGCCCGGCGGCGGGTGGGGCCCTACTTGACGTCCTTCCAGTATTCGCGGTTCAGCCACCAAGCGATCACGGTGAAGAAGGCGAGGAACAGCAGCACCCACACGCCGATCCGCACGCGGTTGGTGGCGCTCGGGTCGGTCATGAAATTGAGGAACGCCACCAGGTCGGCGATGTCCGAGTCATACTGTCGCGCCGCCGCCGGGTCGGCCGGCTTGAAGGCGTAGCTGACGCCCTCGGCGGCGGGACCCTTCACCGGCGTGGTCGAGACGGTGACGAAGCCATCGGCGTCGTAGACCGCCACCTCGCGCACCAGGCCCTTGCCGCCCGCCTCGTGGTGCACCCTCTCGATCGTCGCCTCGCGTGGCCCCTGCAGCTCCCACAGGATGTGCGGCATGCCGATGTTCGGGTACACGACGTTGTTCCAGCCAGTCGGGCTGGCGTTGTCGCGGTAGTAGCCGCGCAGCAGCGTGTACAGGTAGTCCGTGCCCTTGTAGTCGAACGACGTGCGCGCCCGCACGATCACCGACATGTCCGGCGGCACCTTGCCGAACCAGACCTTGGCGTCCGATGGCCGCATCGCGATGGTCATGGTGTCGCCGACCTTCTGCTCGCCGAAGATCAGGAAGTCCCGGATCTTGCGGTCTTCCAGCCCGATCGCGTTCAGCCGGTTCCAGCGCATCAGGTTGGCGCTGTGGCAGCCCATGCAGTAGTTGGCGAAGATGCGGGCGCCGTTCTGCAGCGCCGCGAGATCCTTGCCGCGTTCCTCCGGCCAGCGGTCCAGGTGCACCTGCGCGCCGGCGGCCAGCGCACTGCCCCCGGTGGCCAACCCGGCGAGCAGGCACAGCGAAGCGATGAGTTTCTTCATTGTTGTCGGGCTCCGCGGTTCAGTGCGCGGCGAAGGTCACGCGCGAGGGCACTGGCTTGAACTCGCCCATCCGGCTCCACCACGGCATCAGCAGAAAGAAGGCGAAGTACAGCAGCGTGCCGAGCTGCGACGCGCGCTCGTTGACCGGCGACGGCGGCTGGGTGCCGAAGTAACCGAGCACCAGGAACACCACCACGAAGCCCATCAACAGCCAGAAGTGCCACGCCGGCCGGTAGCGCATCGACTTGGCGGGCGACTGGTCCAGCCAGGGCAGGCCCATGAAGATAAGCACCGAGGCGCCCATCAGCACCACGCCCCAGAACTTCGGGTCGAGCTTGAACGGCCCGCCGACCATCAGCACCACCGCCGCCGCGCCCACCAGCAGCGCCGCGTACTTGGCCGGCCGGCTGCGCAGGGTGAAGAACAGCAGCAGCACGTAGGCGGCCAGGCCAGCCGCCAGCACGACCATGAATTCCTCGGTGGTGGCGCGCAGGATCGAGTAATAGGGCGTGAAGTACCACACCGGGGCGATGTGCGGCGGCGTCTGCAGCGGGTCGGCCGGGATGAAGTTGTTCCACTCCAGGAAATAGCCACCCATCTCGGGGAAGAAGAACACGACGCTGAAGAAGACGATCAGGAATACCCCCAGCCCCATGATGTCGTGCACCGTGTAGTAGGGGTGGAAGGGGATGCCGTCCAGCGGCTTGCCGGTCTTGGGATCGAGCGCCTCCTTGATCTCGACACCGTCGGGGTTGTTGGAGCCCACGTCGTGCAACGCCAGGATGTGCGCCGCCACCAGCCCCACCAGCACCAGCGGGATGGCGATCACGTGAAAGGCGAAGAAGCGGTTCAGCGTCGCGTCCGACACCACGAAGTCGCCGCGGATCAGCACCGCCAGGTCCGGCCCGATCAGCGGGATCGCTGAGAACAGGTTGACGATCACCTGCGCGCCCCAGTAGCTCATCTGGCCCCACGGCAGCAGGTAGCCGAAGAACGCCTCGCCCATCAGGGCCAGGAAGATCAGGCAGCCAAGGATCCAGACGATCTCGCGCGGCGTGCGGTAGCTGCCATACAGCAGCGCCCGGAACATGTGCAGGTAGACGACGATGAAGAAGAACGACGCCCCGGTGGAGTGCATGTAGCGGATGAACCAGCCGCCGGGCACGTCGCGCATGATGTACTCGACCGACTCGAACGCGTAGCGCGCGTCGGGCTTGTAGTGCATCGTCAGGAAGATGCCGGTGACGATCTGGATCACCAAGACGACGATCGCCAGCGAGCCGAAGAAGTACCAGAAGTTGAAGTTCTTCGGCGCGTAGTACTCGGCCAGGTGCTTCTTGTACTCGGCCATGATCGACGGCATGCGCTGGTCGATCCACCCGAGGACGCCCTTGTATTCGGTCTTGTGCAAAGGCATGGCGCGTTCCTTTTGCGGCGGGGACTGGCTGGGCAGGGTTTCGGAGTCGAGAGTCGGCTTGGCCTGGCGGGCGGGCGCAATCCGATGTCGTCTGGGACAAGTCGCGGATGGCGCGGTTCAGTCAGCGCCCGCGCGCCCACCAGGGGCTAGGCCTTGCCGTCCTCCCCTACCAGCACCAGCTTGTCGGACAGGTATTTGTGCGGCGGCACTTCGAGGTTGTCCGGCGCCGGCTTGTTCTTGAAGACGCGGCCGGCGAGGTCGAAGGTCGAGCCGTGGCACGGGCACAGGAAGCCCATGTCATCGCCGAGGGTGGCGTTGGCACCAGCCGCGAAGGGGCCCACCGGCGAGCAGCCGAGGTGAGAGCAGATGCCGATGGCGATCAGGAACTCCGGCTTGATCGAGCGCAGCTCGTTGCGCGCGTAGGGCGGCGTCGGGAAGGCGGTGCGCCGCGACTGCGGGTCGGCGACGCGCTCGGAGGTGCGCTTGACCGCCTCGATCATCTCGGGCGTGCGGTGCAGGATCCACACCGGCTTGCCGCGCCATTCCACGGTTTTCATCGTGCCCGGCGCGATGCTCGATAGGTCGACCTCGACCGGCGCGCCGGCCGCCTTCGCCCTTTCGGAGGGCGTGAACGAGGCCACGAAGGGAACGGCCGCGGCGACGGCGCCGGCGCCGCCCACCACGCTCGCGGTGGCCAGCGCGGCGCGCCGACCGGGATCGACGCCATCGGGCGCGTCAGTCGTTGAGGCCATGGGAACTCTCTGGAAAGCGAAGGGAAAGAAGGGCGCTGAAAAGCGACCCCGGATTTTAGCCGATGCCACTCGGGCCCTTGGTGCCGGCCCCTCGCCGCGGCGGCGCTGAACGGGCGACGCGCCAAGCCGGCGGCAACGGCAGGGGATAATGCGAGCCGGAAGTCGTTCTGCCAGTCAAGGCTTGCGTCACGGTCACTCGGAGGAGAAGCGATGGGAATGATGTCGGAGTTCAGGGAGTTCGCGCTCAAGGGCAACGTCATGGACCTGGCCGTGGGCGTGATCATCGGCGGCGCCTTCGGCAAGATCGTCGACTCGATGGTCCGGGACGTGATCATGCCGCTGGTGAACTTCATCGCCGGCGGCCAGATCGACTTCTCGAACAAGTACATCGTGCTTTCCGGCACGGTGCCGCCGGGCGCACCGCTGGCCGAGGCGCAGAAGGTCGGCACGGTCTTCGCGTGGGGCAGCTTCGTCACGGTGGCGATCAACTTCGTCATCCTCGCTTTCATCATCTTCTGGATGGTGAAGACGATGAACAAGCTCAAGCGCGAGGCGCCGCCTCCGCCGCCGGCAGCGCCGCCGGAGGACGTGGTGCTGCTGCGCGAGATCCGCGACGCGCTGAAGCGCTGACGTCACCCCGTCTGGCGAGCTCGCGCTGGGGCGCCGTGGCGCCCCATTCTTGCCGCCCCCGCTCCGGACGCGCACGCAACGCGCCGCCCGGCGCGCTCCGCGGCCGATGCCCGGCGGCCGTCGCAACCAACGCGGCCGGAGCGTGCCGGCCCGCACTCGCCCTCATCCCGCGCCGAGGCCGGGTCGCGGCCGGCGAGGCTGCGTTCTGCGCTCAGTACACTTGCACGCGTTGCGCGCCGCCCGTCTGACTCGATGCTGAAACGCCTGTGGCTGCTGTTCGCGCAGGCCACGACGGTCGGCCTGGCGCTGTTGTTCATCGTCGCCACGCTGCGGCCCGAATGGCTCGGCGGCACCGCCGTGATGGCGCCGACAAAGCAGGTGACGATCCAGCAGGCCAGCGTGCCCGACTCCGCGCGCGTGGTCGCGCTGAAGACCTACGCCGAGGCGGCCAGGAAGGCGATGCCGGCCGTGGTCAGCGTCTACACGACCAAGGAGATCCGCCGCGCCGCGCCCACCCAGGATCCGCTGTTCGAGCACTTCTTCGGCGACCGCATTCCCGGCCACGGCGGCCGCGTGACCGGGCTGGGCTCCGGCGTCATCGCGGCGCCGGAGGGTTACGTGCTGACCAACCATCATGTGGTCGAGGCCGCCGACGAGATCGCGGTGGCGCTGGCCGACGGCCGCCGGGTCGCCGCCACCCTGGTCGGCGCCGATCCCGAGACCGATCTGGCCGTGCTGCGCATCGACGCCAGGGACCTGCCGGTGATCACGCTGGGGTCCTCCGACGCGCTGTCGGTCGGCGACGTGGTGCTGGCCATCGGCAATCCGTTCGACGTCGGCCAGACGGTCACCATGGGCATCGTCTCGGCGGTGGGCCGCAACAACCTCGGCATCAACCGCTACGAGAACTTCATCCAGACCGACGCGGCGATCAACCAGGGCAACTCGGGCGGCGCGCTCGTGGACACCGCCGGCAACCTGGTCGGCATCAACACGGCGATCTTCTCGCCGTCGCGCGTCGGCGGCTCGGTGGGCATCGGCTTCGCCATCCCGACCGCGATCGTCACCGGCGTGATGAAGGAGCTGATCGCCAAGGGGCGCGTCACCCGCGGCTACTTCGGCATCGAACCGGTGGACATCACCCCCGAGATCGTCGCCGCGCTGAAGCTGCGCCGCGAGCAGGGTGTAGTGGTGCGCGGCGTGCAGCGCAGCGCCCCGGCCGGCGCCGCCGGCATGGAGCCGGGCGACGTGCTGATCGCCATCAACGACACCCCCGTGCGCGACACGCCGGGCATGCTCAACCAGATCGCGCAGCTGCCGCCCGGATCGGTCGCGCGCGTGCGCATCGAGCGCGGCGGCCGCGAGATGGACCTGAACGTCACCGTCGGCGAGCGCCCGGTGCCGCCGCCGCGGCGCTGAACGGCCGCGGGGCGCCCCAGGCCGCTTAACGGCTTCAGGGCGAAGACTGGCGGGCGCGCAGTTCTTCCGCCTTCAGCCGCGCCGCCGGCTCGCCGCCGGCGGAGGCCTCGACATACCAGCGCAGGGCGCGGCGCAGGTCCTTCGGCACGCCGTAGCCGTGCTCGTACATGCTGGCCAGGATGTAGGCGGAGCCGGTGTCGCCCTGCTCGGCGGCGCGCTCGTACCAGAGCGCCGCCGTCGCGTAGTCCTGCGGCACGCCGCGACCGAGGTAATACTGGGTGGCGACCGCCTGCTGCGCGTCGCGCCAGCCCTGCTGCGCCGCCTTCTCGTACCAGGACGTGGCCTCGGGCAGCGAGCGCGGCAGCAACCGCCCCTGTTCCAGCAGCACCGCCAGCGAGAACTGGGCCCGCGCCATGCCGTTGTCGGCCGCGCGTCGCAGCCACATCAGGCCCTCCTGCGGATCGGCGGCCACGCCCTCGCCGCTGATCAGCATCACCGCGAGGTTGAACTGCGCCACCCGCTGGTTGCGCTCGGCCCCCTTGCGGAACCAGTCGATGGCCGCCGGCAGGTCGCGCGCCTCGTAGGCGGCCCAGCCACGGGCCAAGTCGGCGTCGCCGTCGGGCTCGACCTGCAGCTGCGCGGCGGCGCCGGCAGTGGCGAGCGCCAGCGCCAGGCCCGCCAGCGCCACCCGTGGTCGAAGCCGCCAGCCGCACACGGGACGCCCGCCGTCAGCCGCCGGAGGCGGAACCGGCCGTCTCGGCCTCGGGCCGCTTGCCGACGAACCGCGCCAACTGGATGCCGACCTCGTACAGCAGGCACAGCGGCACCGCCAGCAGAAGCTGCGAGATCACGTCCGGTGGCGTGAAGATCGCCGCGACGATGAAGGCGCCGACGATCACGTACGGCCGCGCCGCCTTCAGCCGTTCCACATCGGCGATGCCGAAGCGGGCCAGCAAGACGACCACGATCGGCACCTCGAACGTCAGGCCAAAGGCGAGGAACAGGCCGAGCACGAAGCTGAAGTAGGCGTCGATGTCGGGCGCCACGTTGACCGACTCCGGCGCGAAGTTGGCGATGAAGCGGAACACGAGCCCGAAGACGACGAAGTAGCAGTAGGCCATGCCCAGGCCGAACATGGCCACGCTGGAGGCGATGATCGGCGCCGCCAGCCGCTTCTCGTGCTGATAAAGGCCCGGCGCCACGAACGCCCACGCCTGGTACAGCACGTAGGGCAGCGCGATCAGGAACGAGACGAATAGCGTCAGCTTCAGCGGCACCATGAAGGGCGTGATCACGCCGGTGGCGATCAGCTTGGTGCCCTGCGGCAGGACGCTCATCAGCGGCGCCGACAGGATGGCGAAGATGTCGCGCATGAACGGCGACAGCGCCAGGAACACGACCACCACCGCGATCGCCGAGCGCACCAGCCGCTGGCGCAGCTCGATCAGGTGCGACAGGAAGCTCTGCTCTTCGCCGGGATCCTCGCCCGCGGGGGGTGTGCTGCTCATCGCCCGCTCGTGGCCGCTAGCGGCGGATCCGAGGCCGGTTCACGCGCGCGCGCGGCGCGTACTTGCGCGAGGCCCCGGCGTGCGCCGAAGGCAGTGCCATCTGCCGCTTCAGCCGCGCCAGCTCCTCGGCCAGCTCGTCGACCGACGGCCCGGGCTTGTAGCGCTTCGGAAAGACGCTGCGCTGCCACACCTCGCCGGCGCCCTCCCAGGCGTATTCGGTGGGCAGCGCCTCGGTCGACGCCCCCGTGGCGGCGGCGTCGGTGCCGCTGGCCCCCTTGTTCAGCTCGGACTCGAGCGAACTCAAGCCGGAGGTGACCTCGTTCAATGACGACTGCACCGAGGCGGCAGCCTGGCGCGCCTCCTCCTGGAGCTTCTTCAGCTCCGCCAGCTCGATCTCGCGGTTGATGTCGCTCTTGACCTGGCTGACGTAGCGCTGCGCCTTGCCGACCCATTCGCCGACGGTGCGCGCGACCTTCGGCAGCCGCTCCGGCCCGAGCACGACCAACGCCACCGTGCCGATCAGCGCGAGTTCGCCGAAACTGAAGTCGAACATCTGGCGTGGACTGCCCCGGCGCCCGAATCCGCGCCGGCCCGGGTTGCGCTGGCAACGAGCGCCGGCGCGCGACCGTCAGGACTTCTCTTTGGCCTGCACGTCGATGGTCTGGCCGGCGACCTGCTTCTTTTCCTCGACCTTGCGGGCGGCCGCGTCGACCTCGTCGGTGCCTTCCTTGATGCCTTCCTTGAAGCCCTTGATGGCGCTGCCGAGGTCCTTGCCCATGTTCTTCAGCTTGCTGGTGCCGAAGACCAGGATGATGACCAGCAGGACGACCAGCCAATGCCAGATGGAGAACGAACCCATGAGATTGCTCCGGTGACGACTACAGACGCTTCCACGGTCGGGGGCCCCCGAGCACATGCACGTGCAAGTGGTAGACCTCTTGCCCGCCGTCCGGGCCGTTGTTGGTTACGACACGGTAACCGTTCGTGGCGCCCTGTTCTCGAGCCAGCCGCGGTGCGAGGAGCTGCATTTTACCCAACAGCCGCTCGTGCCGAGGCTCCGCCGCGTCGAGATTGGCGAAGTGCTCCCTCGGGACCATCAGCAGGTGCACCGGCGCGGCGGGGTGGATGTCATGGAAAACGATGAGGTCGTCGTCCTCGTAGACCCGTCGGCTGGGAATCTCGCCGCGGACGATCTTGCAGAAGATGCAGTTTTCGGTCATGGATCCGTCCTCGTCACTGGCCCGTCACTGCGCCAGCCGGGTCTTGGTCAGCCGGCCAGTAACGGCCGCCTCACCTCGTGGACTGCCGCCCCATGGATGTCGCCATGATGGCCGCGCTGAACCTCAGACCTTCGCGACGCCGCTTTTCTCCCTCGGCCAGCCGACCCAGCGGCCTTGAGCGGCGCTGGGCGCCGGTTAGCCTCCGCCGGAAGGCCGCGCGTCGATCTCATTGCCGCTCGCTGCGCTCGCGCTCAACGGCTCGGCGCGCTGCCTTTTCTTCAATCCCGGAGGTGCCGGCGCGGCGCTGCAACTCGGCCAGCACGTCGCGCGGGTGCAAGCCGTAGTGCGCGAGCATCACCAGGCAGTGAAACCAGAGGTCGGCCGTCTCGGCGACGAGGCGGTCCATCGCCGCGCCGCGTCCGGCATCCTTGGCGGCGAGCACG
>CALGWX010000354.1 GCA_937936215.1 uncultured Burkholderiaceae bacterium
CCGTACAAGTATTCGTACTCGGGAAGCGGCGAGCCGGAGATCGTGTCGCTGGGCGCCGACGGCGCCGTCGGCGGCGAGGGCGAGAATGCCGATGTCAGCAATCGGCGCTGAATTGGCGCCGGCGACGGTACGGATCATGCCAAGTCATCGAGGCTTCACGCTGATCGAACTGACGGTCGTGCTTGCGCTCGTCGCGGTGCTACTGGCGGTAGCGCCGATGGCGCTGCAGCGCTATCGCGAGGCGGCGGACTACCGCGACACGGTGCGCGCCATGACGGCCGGCTTGACCGGGGCGCGCCAGGCCGCCATCGCCGGCGGGCGGCCGACCGCTTTCAGTGTCGATCTCGCGGCCCGTCAGTACGGAATCGACGGGCGCCCCGCGCGCGAGTTGCCCGACGGCGTCGTCGTGCGCGCCACCGTGGCCGACAACGCTCTCGCCAACAACGTCGCGCGCATCCGCTTCTTTCCCGGCGGCAATGCCACGGGCGGCAGCATCGAAATCATTCGCGCTTCCGGCGTCGGTGTGCGGCTGCGCACCGACTGGCTCGACGGCCGCGTCAGCTTGGAGGAGCTGCTGCCGTGAACGGGACGCGTCTGCGGTCTCGCGGGTTCTCGCTGCTCGAACTGGTGGTGGCGATGGCGATCATGTCGATCGCGCTGGGCGTGCTTTATCGCGCCGTCGGCGGTGGCGTGCGCACCGTCGGCGACCTCTCGGCCTACAGCCGAGCGATTGCGCTGGGCGAATCGTTGCTGCAGTCGCGTGACGCGGTGCCGGCGGAAGGCTGGAACGAAGCGGGCCAGTGGGAAGGCTTTCGATGGAGCGTCGCCTCGGCGCCCTACGAGCCGGCTTCCGGGCCCATGCCCGCGGTGCACCGGGTGCAGGTCGACGTCGCCTGGAGCGATGGGTTGCGGGAACGGGCCTTGTCGCTCGTCACCCTGCGGCCGCAGCAGGCCGAGCGACCATCGGCAGCGGAGCGTGGCGGATGAGCGGCGCGCGGTCCATGCGCGGATTCACGTTGGTCGAGGTCCTGGTGGCCACGGCGCTGTTGTCGCTGTTGATGCTGGGCCTGGTGACGGCGATGCGTTCGTTCGCGCAGTCGGGGAGCCGGATCGATGAGCGGATCCGCGTCGACGACGATCTGCGCGTCAGCGAGCGGTTCCTGCGCATGATCCTCTCGACGGTGTCACCGCGCCTTCGCCCGGCGTCGGCCGGTGGGCCAAGGGCGATCGACTTTTCCGGCGGGGCCGACGAGCTGCGCTGGATCGGCGTGATGCCCGCACGCCACGGGGCCGGCGGCCTGTACCGCTTTCGCTTGCACGCGCAGGCGGCAGATCAAGGCACGACCTCGCTGATGCTCGAGTTCTTTCCCTACGTGCCGGGTTTCGAGGTGCCCTTGGATCCGGACTCGGTGCAGTCGCGAGCGCTGGCAAAGGTCAACGGGCCAGTTCGGTTCCGCTACCAGGACCACTTGGCGCAGGGGGGCGAGTGGCGGGAGGACTGGCCGCACACGGATCGACTTCCACGGCGGATCGGGATCGCCCTGCCGGCCGGCCACTTGGCCTGGCCGGAGATGGTGGTGGCCGTTACACCGGTCACAGGACCGCTGACGGTGGGCCGGGGCGGCGGCCTGGCCACCGGAGCCGTGATCGGGCCGTACTGATGAGGCGCGACCGCCCCTGCCCCACTCGGTTCGCGGCATCACCTCGAGCGCCGCGCAGGACGCCTCGCCGGTTCGCCGCTGGCGTGACTGTCGAGTCCGGTCTGGCGCTCGTGGCCGTACTTTGGATGGTGGCCGCCTTGACCGTGACGGTCTCCGGCGTGGTCTACGCTGTCCGGGGCGACGTGCAGGCCGTGTCCGCCGGCCGCGAAACCGCGGCGGCTGCAGCTCTTGCTGATGCGGCGCTGGTTCTGGCGGCGCGCCAACTGCGCAGCCCGCCAAATGAGGAACGCGGCCGCCTGCAGCGCTATGAAGTGGTCATCGAGCAGACCGCGGTGGCCGTGCGCGTGGTTCCGCTGACTGGGCTGGTCGACCTGAATGCGGCAGGCGAAGAGCTCCTGGCCGATCTCATTGCAGTGGCTGGAGACGTGGACCGGGCGCGTGCGGTCAGCCTCGCCCAGCGCATCATCGATTGGCGTGATGCCGATGATCGGCCCCTGTCGGACGGCGCCGAGGATGCTGCGTATGCGGCCGCGGGGTCGCCGTTTCGTACCCGCGGCGGGCCGTTCGAGGCACCCGAGGATCTCTTGCAGGTGCTGGGGATCGACTTCGATCTGTACCAGCGGCTGCGTCCGTTGACGACAGTGCACGCGCGCAGTGGTGGCCGCGTCGACCCGGCCGCGGCACCGCTGCCGGTGCTGCGCGTTCTGGCGGGCGGCAACGAGCAGATCGCGGCCGGCTACGCCCGCGCCCGTGACGTCGACGGCGCGCTGGCAGACACGACGCGATTTCGGGCCGCCTACATCGGCGCGCGCCGCCAGACGCCCCGCTACCTTGTGGAAGCCGCGGTGCCGCTTTCCAGCGGCGCTTACGTCGTCAGCCGCAAGGTGCTCGATGTCGCGAGCGGTGCGGACGGCGTGCCCTGGCAAACGTTGTGGACCGAGCGGGTGGTCGAGGCGGAGTCCTTGGAGTGAACGATGGAGCTGACTGTCGACCGCCATAGCCTCCGTCTGTTCGGTATCGACCTCACCGGCGTGCCCGCTTATCTGCGCGAGGGATGGGCCGAGGCGCTGCAGTGGCCGCTGCTTCGCTGGCTGACTCCGGCCGAGCCGGTTCGGGTGCTCGCCGCCGACGGCACCGAATCGGTGCGGCCGGGCGTCTCGGCGCGGCGCATTGCGAACCCCGGGAGGGTTCGCTTTGTTGCGCTTGCCCTGCCAGAGGAGATCCTGCTGCGGCGCTCGCTCGTGCTGCCCCGGCTGAACGACGACGAGGTTCGGCAGGCGGTCGAACTCGACGTGCGGTCAGCCAGCCCCTTCCCCGAGGACGACACGGCCTGGGGCTACACAGTGCGGCGTGGGGAGCGGCTCCAGGTTGACATCGCGATCACGTCCCGGCGGCTGATCGAGCGGCAAGCCGACGCGAGCCGACCACGGCTAGGTGGCGCCGAGCCCGAAATCTGGGTCGATGGCGATCCGCCGCTCGTGATCGCCGGCTACGGCGAAGCGGCGCGCATGGCCCAGTCGCGGCGCCTGCGATGGGTGCTGTTCGCGCTGCTCGCCGTGGCCGGTGTTCTCTTGGGCGCGCTGGCAGTCACGCCGACGCTCCAGCTGCGCGCTCAGGCGCTGGAGGCGGTCCGCAAGCAGGAAGAACTGGCGCGCGCGGTGGGTTCGCAGGTACAGATGCGGGACGAACTGGCCAAGGTCGGCGAAGAGGTTGGGTTGTTGGCAAAGGTATCAGGCAAGCGGCAGGATGTCGTCGCCCTGATCGATGAAATCACTCGCCGACTCCCGGACGACACAGTGCTCAACCGGCTCGAGATCGCCGGCAGCACGGTTCGCATAGCGGGGCAGGCGGACAATGCCGCTCAGCTCTTGCAGGCGCTGGGCGCCGTGGCCGCCTTCAAGGAGGTACGTGCACCGAGCGGGATCACGCGCGCGCCGGCGGGCGGCAAGGAAGGCTTCGCGATCGAGTTCCGCGTCGGTGACGAGGGCAAGGGGCGATGAATCTGCTTCACCGCCGGGACATTGTGACCGTCACCGTGACCGTGTCGGTGGGGTTGACCCTCATTGCATTGGCAGGAAGTTACGTGGTGCGCGAGCACCGGTGGGCCTTGGAGACGATCGAGCAAATCGAACCGCGCTATGCGCGGCTTCTCGGGCTGCGCGATGCGGCCCCGGCGCTCGAAGAGTCGCTGCGGCAGCAACGCGAGGCCCTCGCCAAGCTCGGCTACCCGGCCGACCGCGACGCCGCGCAGTTGGGCAACGACCTGCAGCAGCTGGCGCGCAAGGCCATGCAGGCCGCGGGCGTCTCGGTGGCATCGAGCCAGGTGCTGACGCCGCGCATCGAAGGCGGAGTCGAGCGCGTCCTGGTTTCTGTGCAGGGTGAGGGGCCGCTTAGCGGCGTGCAGGTCGCCTTGGCAGCCCTTCAGTCCGAACGGCCGCGCATTGCATTCGACACGGTCCTGCTCCAGGCCACTGGGCGCACCGCGGAAGATGGCACACCCATCGTGTCGTGCCGCTTGACAGTCGCGGTGCTGAGGTTAGCGGCATGAGACTGAACGCGCTTGGCGCCGTCGCGGCGGTCAACGTCGTCCTTGCTGCCGCGCTCGGCTGGCTGTGGACGGACGGCGAGCG
>CALGWX010000355.1 GCA_937936215.1 uncultured Burkholderiaceae bacterium
TCGTGCTGCTCGTTCTGCTGCAGCAGCTCGACGTAGTTCAGCGCCGTCAGGCGCGACAGCGGATAGCGCTGCGTCGCCTCGCGCGCCAGCTTCACCGCCTCGGCGCGCTCGCCGTCGTTCGCCGCCGCCGCGAACTTCGCCTGCGCCAGTAGCTTGTCGAGCATCGGTGACGGCGCCTGGCTCGATCGCCGCGCCTTCTGCGCCGCGTCGACCGCCGCCGCGTGGTCGCGCAGCAGCAGCGAGGCCAACGCCAGCCCGTAGTAGGACGCCGCCGGCGAGGCGGTCGGGTTGCTGTCGAGCTGGGTGCGGAAGTGCAACGCCGCGTCTCGCAGTCCCTGGTTGCTGGGGTCCTGCAGCACGCGCAGCCGCGCCCGCACGAGCTGGAAGTCGAGCGAGTCCGGCCGCGGCCGCGCCTGCGCCTCGCGGGCACGGTTCTGGATGTCGCTGAGCCGCTCGACGGTCAGCGGGTGCGTGCGCAGGTACTCGGGGGCGGCGCTTTCGTACACGCGCGTGCCCTGCTGCAGGCGGGTAAAGAAGCTCGCCATGCCGCCCGGGTCGAAGCCGGCGTTGACCAAGGTCTGGAAGCCGATGCGGTCGGCCTCGCGCTCGGCCTCGCGCGAGAAGTTCAATTGCTGCTGGATCGCCGCCGCCTGCCCGGCCATGATCGCCGCCTGCGCCGCTTCGCCGCTGGAAGACGATCCGCTGCGCGCGGCCAGCAGCGCCAGCAGCAGCGCGCCGATGGCGATGAAGCTGCCCTCGCGCTGCTTGGCGATCATGCGCGCGATGTGGCGCTGCTCGACGTGGCCGATCTCGTGCGCGAGCACCGAGGCCAGCTCCGACTCGTTGGCGGCGCCGAGCACCAGGCCGCTGTGCACGCCGATGAAGCCGCCGGGCAGCGCGAAGGCATTCAGCGTCGGGTCGCGCAGCGCAAAGAACTCGAAGTCCATGTGCCGGGCGGGGCTCGCCGCCACCAGCTTGTAGCCGAGCGCGTTCAGGTACTCGGTGGTGTCAGGGTCGGCCAGATACGCCGGGTCGCGCCGGGCCTGGCGCATGATCTGCTCGCCGAGCCGGCGCTCGTTGGCTGGCGACAGGTCGTCGGCGGCGACGTCGCCAAGCGCCGGCAGGTTCGGCGTTTGGGCGCGCGCCGGCGCCACGCCGGCGGGCAGGGCGAGCGCTAGCGAGACGACGGCAACGATCAGGCGGCGGGCAAGACAGGGCACGGAACGGCGCCTAAGGCCTGCGGCAAGGACGGCGGAGGGCTTTCGTATGATAGGCCTCTACTCCGACCGTCCCGGCGGCCACTTCGTTCCGGCTTGTAACCGTTTGCATGAGTTCGCTCACCCACTTTGACGCCGCCGGCCAGGCGCACATGGTCGACGTCGGCGACAAGCCGGCCACGCATCGGGTGGCCGTGGCCGCCGGCCGCATCCGCATGTCGCCGCTGACGCTGGACCTCATCCGCGCCGGAACGACGAAGAAGGGCGACGTGCTCGGCGTGGCGCGCATTGCCGCCATCCAGGCCGCCAAGAAGACCAGCGAGCTGATCCCGCTGTGCCATCCACTGCCACTCACCCGGGTGGCGGTCGACTTCGCGCTCGACGCGGCGGCGAGCAGCGTGGTCTGCACGGCGCGCGTCGAGACGCACGGCCCCACCGGCGTCGAGATGGAAGCGCTGACGGCGGTGCAGGTCGGCCTGCTCACCGTCTACGACATGGTCAAGAGCGCCGACCGGGCGATGGTGATCGAGGGCGTGCGGCTGCTGGAAAAGCACGGCGGCAAGAGCGGCAGCTACGTCGCCGACGCCGAGTAGCCCGCCTTCCGCCCGTTTAAGCCGCGGCGCCGACGCGGAATGGCGCGGGGCCGCGGCGAGCAGCCGTTCCGTTCCGAGGAGCGCGGCGGGCAGCGGTAGCCGCGAGATCGGCACGCGCGGCAGGCCGACGGAGAGCCCTCAGATCACGTTGCGCTCGGCGAGCGGGCGGCCCTCGACGATCCGCTGCGGATCGAGGGGCGAGACATCGAGGCTTCGATAGCGCCCGAGCGCGATCAGTTCGGCGAGCGCGCGGCCGACGGCCGGCGCGTGCTGAATGCCGTGCCCGGAGAAGCCGCAGCCGATGTAGGCATTGGCGGTTGCCGGCACCCGGCCGACGACGCCGTTGCAGTCGAAGGTGTTGAACTCGTAGTAGCCGGCCCAGGCGCCGGTGGCGCGCAGTGCGGCGAACGCCGGCACCCGGTGCGCCAGCGTCGGCCAGATCACCTCGTCGAACAGGCCGTGGTCGATCGCCTCCAGCGGCGCGTCGTCGACGTCCTCGCCGCGCGGCGGGCAGCCGGCGATGAAGCCGCGTCCCTCGGGGCGGAACCAGACGCCGCTGGGGTCGATCACCAGCGGGCAGTCCGGCAACTGCGCCGGCGACGACAGGACGAACACGTCGCGCTTGCGCGCGCGCACGGGCAGGTCGAAGTCGAGCTGGGCCGCCAGCGGCGCCGACCACGCGCCGGCAGCGATCAGCAATGCGTCGGCCTCGAAGCGGCGGCCGTCGGCGCAATGCACCGCGGTGACGCGGCCGGCCCGGCTCTCGATGCGCTCGGCGTCCGCGGCCTCGAATGCGGCGCCCAGCGAGGTCGCCTTGCGGCGGAACGCGCGCAGCACGCTGTAGCCGTCGAACCACCCTTCGCCTTCCTCGCCCAGCGAGGCGGCGGCGATGTCGTCGGCGTGCAGCCAGGGCAGCCGCGCCCGCAGTTCGGCGGCCGTGAGCAGGGTGGCGCGCACGCCGCAGCTGCGCTGCACCTCGTGGTTGGCGCGCAGCGCCTCGACGCCGGCGGCGGTAGCGAGGAACAGGTAGCCGCGCTCGGTCAGCCCGATGTCGGGCGACTCGCCGTCGACCGCCAGCAACTCGCCGCAGCGGCGATAGAAGTCGAGGCTCGCCTGCGACAAGCGGATGTTGATCGGCGTGGAGAACTGCTGCCGGATCGAACTGGCCGACAGCGCGCTGGAGGCGCGGCGGTAAGAGGGGTCGCGCTCGAGCACGGTGGCGCGCAGGCCGTGCTCGCTGGCGAGGAAGTAGGCGGTGGCGGCGCCGATCACGCCGCCGCCCACGATGAGCACGCAGCGGTTCACCGCTGCGACCCGCCGAGGCGCCGCGAATCCATCTGCAGGGCGCCTCGGCGTCGCGGTGGCGCGGCTCGATTCAGGACCCCGTTTGTCGCCGTGGCTCGCCGCCGCGGTGGGCCGCCTGCAACGGCCTGTTCGCCGCTCCGGCGTCGGCAGCCGTGAAGCGGCCTTGCTGCGCCGGCGCGGCCACGTCGTGCTCGCCGCGCGAGCGCACCTAGAATGCTCCGCATGTTCCGATTCTATGCAGCCGAGGAAGTGCACGCGGCGCTGGACTACGCGGTGCTGGCCGAGGCGCTGGCGCGCGCCTTCGCGGCGGGCGCGCAGGTGCCGTTGCGCCACGTGCACCGGCTGGGCGACGCCGACTCGCTGTTGTTGATGCCGGCCTGGAGCGAGAACGCGTTGGGGGTGAAGCTCGTCACCGTCATGCCGGGCAACGCCGCGCGCGGCGCCGGCACGGTGCAGGCGATCTATGTGTTGCTCGATCGCGCCACTGGCGAGCCGCGCGCGCTGCTCGACGGCGAGGCGCTGACGCTGCGGCGCACCGCGGCGGCCTCGGCGCTGGCGGCGCGCCACCTGGCGCGCGACGATGCGCAGAGCCTGCTGCTGGTCGGCGCCGGGCGGCTGGCGCCGCACCTGGCCTGCGCGCACTACGCGCTGCGGCCCTCGCTGCGGCGCGTGTCCGTCTGGGCGCGCCGCGAGTCGCGCGCGCAGGCGGTGGCGCAGTGGCTGCGCGACCAGGGCCTGCCGGCGCAGGCGGTGCC
>CALGWX010000356.1 GCA_937936215.1 uncultured Burkholderiaceae bacterium
CGCCGGTACATCCGCTGACGCTGATGCTGCCGCTGCGGAGCGTGGACTTCTGAAATTCGCGCCGCGGCGCCTGCGCGTTAGGCCCTTGCCCGCGCGACCCGGCGCGCGCTTCCGATCACTTCATGGCCGCGACGCCAAGCGCATGGCGCAGCCGCTCGCTCGCGCGCATCCGCGTGACGAACCCCCGCTCCTGCGGCGCCCAGCGCGCGCGGACGGTCTGCGCCAGCGCGGCGCGCTCGGCGTGCGGCCATGCGGCGAGATCGTCGATCTGCGCCAGGATCGGCGCGAACTGGGCGAAGCCCTTCCGTTCGACGGCGCTCCAGCGCGACAACTCGATACCGAGCACGCCCGCCATCCGCTGCGACAGCCGCTGCAACGCCTCGGCGCGGCTGGCCACGCCTTCGCGCGCGATCGCCGCGGTGATGCCGGCGGCCAATCGCGGCAGCCAGGCCTCGTCGAAGAACTGGGCTTGCGCGTCGTCGGTGAGATCGAGCACGAGATCACACGCCGCCAGCTTGCGTAGCGTGGCAATCGGCACCCGGTAGCCGCGCTCGGCGCGCAGGCGCGCGAACTCGCGGTCGGCCAGCGCCCGCACCTCGGGCCGCGCGGAGCGGAAGCTGAGCCGGTAGTAGAACCAGTAGGCGCCGCTCTGAAGCGCCTCGTCGTTGCCGGCGCCGAACTGGTACGGGTTGACGATGAAGCGCGCGTTGCCGGTGAGCGCGTGCATCGCCCGCAGCGCCTGCGCGAAGGCGAACGCGGCTTCGGAGCCGCGGTACTCCGGAAAGACGTTGATGCCGGTGTTCACCTGCGCGAACAGCGCGGTGAAGCCGCCGTAGCCGATCGGCATCCCGTTGGCGAGCAGCAGGTGGCCGTAGGTGGCCTCCAGCGCGCCGCGCCGCTCGGGCGCCACGCCGATGGCGGCGAACTGCACGCCGCAGCCGAAGTCGGCCAGCCAGCACTCGTCGAGGTTCGGCTGCTCGATCTGGAACACGGTGCGCGTGCGCGACCACAGCGCCGCGCGCCAGACGTCGAGCAGGCGCGCCGCCTCGCGCCGCGACAGCAGGCGCACGTCCATCGGCGCGGCGATCGCCGCGCGCGCATCGCCGGAAGTGCGGCGCATGCCCGCCTGCCGGTACGCTACCGGCACCCGCAGCGCGTTGCCGGTGATGCCGGCGCGGTCGTCGAGCCGCCAGGCGAGCGGCACCTCGGCGGCGTCGAAGCGCGCGTCGAACTCGCCTCGCGCCCGGCCCGCGGCGGCCTGCGCCAGCAGCCAGGCGAGGTCGGTGCCGACCGCGCCGCTCCGGGCCTGCGCCAGCCAGCGCCGCAGGGCCGGGGCCGTGGCGAGATCCGCGTGCTCCGCCTCCATCGGGTCGAGCAGCGGCACGACCAGCGCGGCGACGGCGTCGGCCGCGTTTTCCGCCTGCCAGTCCACGTCGGCCGCGCTGGGAAAGCGCGCCTGCATCCAGCGCGCCGCCGGCGCTGCGTACACGTGCCGCGTGCGGGTGCCCGCCATGCCGGAATCGTCGAGCAGCAGCCGCTGCGCCTTCGGCAGCCGCGCCACCCGGGCGGCAAAGCCGGGCGCGAGCCGGCGCGCCGCGCGATGCACGCCCGCGTCGTCGGGAAAGGCGCTGAGAAAGCAAACCGCCCGCTGCAGGTCGGTGAGTTGACGGGCGCGGTCGAAGCGCGCGTCGGCCAGCGCGTCGAGCAGGCGCCGCTTCTGCGCCGCCGCCTCGGCACTGTAGACCGGCAGCAGTTGCAACAGCGCGCGCAGTGCGGCCGCGGCGTTCACCGGGCCAGAGCGGGCTCGCGGCATCGTCGGTCAGGCCGCGGGGTCATGGTCGCCGGCGTGCCAGCGGTCGGCCGCGGTGAGGTCGTCGGCCGCATGGCGATCCTCGGCTGCGGGCAGCCCGCTGCGTCGCCTTAGCGTCGGCACGGATGGGCTTGCGAGCAGCTCAGCGCCGCGGCGGCAGCTTGGCACAGGGATCCTCGCGCGGCTGCACCGGCGTGGCGAAGGCGACATCGAAACGGCTGCGCCAGTCGGCCTCGGCCTTGTCCTCCTCTAGCAGGCCGATGGCGATGGCCTGCGCGCGCTCCGACGCGCTGAAGAAATACGGCACGCCGATGTCGGTGCGCACGTGGCCGTTGCCGGTGAGCAGCACCACGCCGCGGGCGAAGTGCGGCCGGATCGCCTCGGCGAGCGCGAAGTCGCGCGCGATCTGCGCCCGCGCCATCGCCGGCAGGGCGTCTGCCGGCATACGGTTGCAGTGGCCGTCGTCGACCGCCTTCTCGTGCGCGGCCCGTACCGGTACCGGCACGCCCTCCAGCAGCGCGCTGGCGCGCTCGTCGAACACGGCGCCATAGCCCTGCGTGGCCACGCGCATGGCGTCGGCGCGAGAGAGATTGGCGGCGACGATCGGCAGGTCGAACTCGAGCGCCAGTTCGACGAACGGCCGGTACAACGCCCAGTCCCAGCCGCGCGCCGGCCGCGCCTGCTCGATCACGTGCTCGGCGAGCGTGCGGCCGGGCGGCGGCGTCTCGCGGCGGGCACGATCGATGTCGGCCTGCCGCTCGCGGTCGAACTGCTCGAAGGCGATCGCCGGCCGCGCCCC
>CALGWX010000357.1 GCA_937936215.1 uncultured Burkholderiaceae bacterium
CAGGCTTGCCGCGCTGCGGCAGGTGCTGCACAGTTGCGCCACTGCCCTTCCGCATCGATGACCCTGGCTCAGCACCTTCTCGGCGCCGTTACCCTGCTGGCGCTGGCGTGGGCCTTGTCCGAGGACCGGCACGCGATCCGCTGGCGCACGGTGTTCGCCGCCGTCGGGCTCGCGGTGCTGCTGGCCGCTGCGGCGCTCCAGGTGCCGCTGCTGGCGGCAGCGCTCCGCTCGCTCAATGGCGTGGTCGAGATGCTTTCTCGCGCCACGCGCACCGGCACGTCGTTCGTCTTTGGCTATCTCGGTGGCGGGCCGGCGCCTTATGCCACCGTCGACGCCGGGGCGGGCTTCGTGCTCGCCTTCCAGGCGCTGCCGCTGGTGCTGGTGATCTCGGCGCTCTCGGCGCTGCTGTTTCACTGGCGCATCCTGCCGGCGATCGTGCTCGCCTTCGCCTGGCTGCTGCGGCGCACCCTCGGCATCGGCGGCGCCGTCGGCGTCTCGGCGGCGGCCAACGTCTTCGTCGGCATGGTCGAGGCGCCGCTGGTGGTGCGGCCCTACCTGGCGCGGCTGGCGCGCGGGGAACTGTTCATGGTGATGAGCGGCGGCATGGCGACCATCGCTGGCACCGTGCTCGTGCTGTACGCGGTGATTCTGGCGCCGGTGGTGCCCGATGCGCTGTCGCAACTGCTGGTGGCCTCGATCGTCGCCACGCCGCTGGCGATCGCCGTGGCGGCGCTGATGGTGCCCGCGCCCGGCAACGACGACGCCAGCGTGGTGCTGCCGCGGCAGGATGCCAACTCGATCGCGGCGCTGACGCGCGGCACGCTCGATGGCGTTCAGCTGCTGCTGGCGATCGTGGCGATGCTGCTGGTGTTCGTCGCGCTGGTGGCGCTGGCCAACATGCTGCTCGCGTTGGTGCCGCCAGTGGCGGGGGCGCCGCTGACGCTGGAGCGCCTGCTCGGCTGGCTATTCGCGCCGCTCGCCTGGCTGATCGGCGTGCCGTGGAGCGAGGCCGCGGTGGCCGGCACCCTGCTCGGGAAAAAGGTGGCGCTGAACGAGTTCCTCGCCTACCTCGATCTCGCCGCCTTGCCGCCTGAGCAACTGTCGCCGCGCAGCCGCATGCTGCTCGTCTACGCGCTGTGCGGCTTCGCCAACTTCGGCAGCCTCGGCATCATGCTCGGCGGGCTGTCGGCGATGCTGCCTGCCGAACGGCGCGTCGAGCTGACGCAACTCGGCTTGAAGTCGATCCTGTCCGGCCTGCTGGCGACCTGCCTGAGCGCCGCGGTGCTCGGCGTGTTCCTGTAGCGCCGCCGACGGACGACGTTCGCCCGCCAAAGGCAACGGCGGCCCGCTGCCGTCGCTTCGGGTGCATCGGCCGGCGCCAGCCTGCGGCAACGCCGGCGCTGGTGTTGGCTGGGGTAAGGACCGCCAGTCCCGCCGGTGGACTTGCCCCCAGCGGAGCGCCGACCGGCGCCGCCGCTAGCGGGCGCATGGCCGGCGCCGACCACGCGCCGCAAGGCGCTCAGTCGATCTCTTCGTACAACGGCAGCGTCAGGAACTCGGCGAACTGCTCCTGCGTGCTCATCTGCTCGAAGATCTGCGCCGCGCGGTCGTAGGTGCGCGTGTCGCCGCCGACGACGGCCTTGACCTTGGCCAGCTCCTCAGGGATCAGCGCCCGCACCATCTCGGCCGTGACCTTGCGGCCATCGTCGAGCACGCCCTTCGGCGAGCGGATCCACTGCCAGACCTGCGAGCGGCTGATCTCGGCGGTGGCCGCGTCTTCCATCAGGTTGTGGATCGGCACGCAGCCGTTGCCGGCCAGCCACGAGCCCAGATAGTGGATGCCGACGTTGATGTTCATCCGCAGGCCGGCCTCGGTGATCGGCGTCTCCGGCTGGAAGTTCAGCAGGTCGGCGGCAGTGACCTGCACGTCGTCGCGCTGCTTGTCGATCTGGTTGGGCCGGTCGCCGAGCACCTTGACGAACTCCTCCATCGCGATCGGCACCAGGCCCGGGTGCGCGACCCAGCCGCCGTCGTAGCCGTCGTTTGCGTCGCGTGCCTTGTCGGCGCGCACCCCGGCCAGCGCCTTTTCGTTGGCGACCGGGTCGTTCTTGATCGGGATCAGCGCGCTCATGCCGCCGATCGCGGGCGCCCTGCGCCGGTGGCAGGTCTTCAGCAGCAGCAGCGCGTAGGCGCGCATGAACGGCGCCGTCATCGTCACCCGCGCCCGGTCGGCGAGGCAGAAGTTGCGGTCGACCTTGAACTTCTTGATGCACGAGAAGATGTAGTCCCAGCGGCCCGCGTTCAGCCCGGCCGAGTGCTCGCGCAGCTCGTAAAGGATCTCGTCCATCTCGAAGGCGGCCAGGATGGTCTCGATCAGCACCGTGGCCTTGATCGTGCCGCGCGCGAGCCCGAGCTCGTCCTGGGTGGCGATGAAGATGTCGTTCCACAGCCGCGCCTCTAGGTGCGACTCCATCTTCGGCAGGTAAAAGTACGGCCCCGAGCCGCGGGCGACCAGCTCCTTCGCGTTGTGGAACATGAACAGCGCGAAGTCGAAGATCCCGCCCGAGACGCGCTCGCCGTCGACGAGCACGTGCTTCTCGTCGAGGTGCCAGCCGCGCGGCCGCACCACCAGGGTGGCGATCCTGTCGTTGAGCCGGTACAGCTTGCCGCCCTGCTCGAAGCTGATACGGCGCCGCACCGCATCGACGAGATTGACCTGGCCCGCGATCTGGTTGTCCCAGTTCGGCGCGTTGCTGTCCTCGAAGTCGGTCATGTAGGCATCGGCTCCCGAGTTCAGCGCATTGATGATCATCTTGCGCTCGACCGGGCCGGTGATCTCGACACGCCGGCACAGCAGGTCCTGCGGCAGCGGCGCGATGCTCCAGTCGCCGTCGCGGATGTGCTTCGTCTCCGGAAGGAAGTCCGGCCGCTCGCCGGCGTCGAGCCTTCTCGCGCGCTCGACGCGCCGGGCCAGCAGCTCCTTGCGGCGCGGGTTGAAGCGGCGGTGCAGCCGCGCCACCAGCGCGAGCGCATCCGGCGTGAGGATGGACTCGAAACCCGGCTTCAGCGGCGCGCGGATCTCGACGCCTTGCGGCAAATTCATGGCCTGCTCCTAGTGCTTGCGTTGTTGCAGAAAAAAGCTGACGGCTTCATCGAGGCTGGCGCCGCTGGCGTCCGGCGCCGTGCTGAGACGGTCGACCGGCGCACCGCCGCGGTTGACCCAGAAGGTGACGTAGCCGTACCACTTGGCGCCGATCGCGTCCCAGCAGTTGCTCGACACGTGCAGCAGGTCGTGCGCCGGGTGCTTCAGCGTCAGCGGCCCGAGCTCGTACAGCGACGGCGCCGGCTTGAACGCGTGCACCTGGTCGGCCGAGAGCAGCACGTCGAAGTAATCGGCGAGCTGCGCGCCGTGCAGCACGTCTTCCAGCAGCGCCTGGTCGCCGTTGCTGAGGATGCCGATGGTCACGCCGTGCTCCTGCAGGCGCTTGAGCGCCGGCACGGTGTCCGGGTGCGGCGACAGCTGCGTGTACTCGTGCATCAGCAGCCCGCGCGCGGCGGCGTCCAGCGGCAGCGCCAACGCCTCGCAGGCGTACTGCAGCGCGTCTTCGGTGACCTGCGTGAAGTTGGCGTAGCGCGAGCCGATGGTCCGCAGCCGCGTGTACTCCAGCTGCTTCTCCCGCCACAGCTGCGACAGCCGCATGCCCTGGCCGGGAAACAGTTCGTCGGCCCGGGCGCGGATCGAATGCACGTCGAGCAGCGTGCCGAAGACGTCGAACAGGACAGCGCGGATCGACATGCGATCTCCCTCGTCGTTGTTTTGTGTCGATGCAACTGGCGAGTGTAACGGCCCGCAGGCGCGGCGCCGGCCGCCCCTTCGCGCCTGCGGGGCGGGCCCCCGCGCCCTCGGGACCAAGCTGGCGGAGGGCAAAAAAAGAGCCGCCCTGCGGCGGCTCGATGAACGCTTGGCATTTTTCTTAGCCTTGTCGTTGCAGCGTCGTCTCCTACTGCCTCACCCGAGTTGTTCGTGCTTTGCGTTCTACGCCCGGTCTCCAAAACCCTGATCGGCGCGCGAGCATACGAAGCCGCCCCGCGCGGCACAAGCTGCGCCGCAGCGAAAACGCAGGACCGGCGCCCCTTACGCCGCCTTCTTCTGCTTGGCGTCGAAGAACTGCTCGTCCTCGGTCGAGCCCTTCAGCGCCGCCGTAGACGCCTCCGACTCGATGGTCGTGGTCACGGCGTCGAAGTAGCCGGTGCCGACCTCGCGCTGGTGCTTGACCGCCGTGAAGCCCTTTTCCGCAGCGGCGAACTCGGCCTCCTGCAGCTCGACGAAGGCCGTCATCTGCTGCCGCGCGTAACCGTAGGCGAGGTTGAACATCGAGTAGTTTAGCGAGTGGAAGCCCGCCAGGGTGATGAACTGGAACTTGTAGCCCATCGCGCCGAGCTCCTTCTGGAACTTGGCGATGGTGGCGTCGTCGAGGTTTTTCTTCCAGTTGAAGCTCGGCGAGCAGTTGTAGGCGAGCATCTTGCCCGGGAACTGCTTCTGGATCGCCTCGGCGAAGGCCTTGGCGAAGGCGAGATCCGGCTTGCCGGTCTCACACCAGATCAGGTCCGCGTACGGCGCATAGGCCAGGCCGCGGCTGACCGCCTGCTGCAGGCCGGGCCGGGTGCGGTAGAAGCCCTCGACGGTCCGCTCTCCGGTGATGAAGGGCTTGTCGTTCTCGTCGACGTCGGAGGTGACGAGATCCGCCGCCTCGGCGTCGGTGCGCGCCAGAAGCACCGTGGGCACGCCCATCACGTCGGCGGCCAGCCGCGCGGCCACCAGCTTGGACACCGCCTCGCGGGTGGGCACCAGCACCTTGCCACCCATGTGGCCACACTTCTTCACCGACGCCAGCTGGTCCTCGAAGTGCACGCCGGCGGCCCCCGCATCGATCATCGCCTTCATCAGCTCGAAGGCGTTGAGCACGCCGCCGAAGCCCGCCTCGGCGTCGGCAACGATCGGCGCGAAGTAGTCGATGTAGCCGGGATCGCCGGGATTCTTCCCTTCCATCCACTGGATCTGGTCGCAGCGCGTCAGCGCGTTATTGATCCGGCGCACCACCGCCGGCACCGAATTGATCGGATACAGCGACTGGTCCGGGTACATCTCGCCAGCGAGGTTGGCGTCACCGGCCACCTGCCAGCCGGAGAGGTAGATCGCCTTCAGGCCGGCCTTGACCTGCTGCATCGCCTGATTGCCGGTCAGCGCACCGAGCGCGTTGACGAACGGCTCCTCGTGGATCAGCTTCCATAGCCGCTCGGCGCCGCGCCGGGCCAGCGTGTGCTCGACCCGAAGCGACCCACGCAACCGCACCACATCGTCCGCGGTGTAACCGCGCTTGATCCCCTTCCAGCGGGGGTTTTCGTTCCATTCCTTCTGCAGGCGTTCGGCTTCGAGCTTGCGTGCGGTCATTTCCGGTGTCCTTTGCAACGTTTCGTTTGGCGGCTGCTGCCGGCAGGAGACCGGCGACGCATCGAAAAAATGCTACGGCCGCAATCGCAGCGCGGCAAGTCAAATATCTTATAGAAGACATTACTCTAAAGCCTTTCAAAGCAATGGGTTATGAGCGCTGTTCCACATTATTGAAAGAAAATGAGCGGAGTGAAACGGTGCCTGCTGCAGGGCAGTAGGCGCTTTTCACGATGCGCAGCGGGGCGCTAGGGAAATGAAAGACGGCGGGCCGTGTGCCGGCCACCGTTTCCACCGACGACTGCGGAGGCGCACGAACGCGCGGCTAGCCGTGCAACTGGCGCGAGCACACGATCACGCCGTCACGGTCGGCGTAGACCCAATCGCCGGGGCGCACCAACTGCCCAAAGACGTGGACGACGAGATCGCGCTGCCCCTCGCCCCGCTTGATCGAGCGGCGCGGGGTCACCGCAAGCGCGCGCACGCCGACCGCGCAGCCGTCGATCTCATCGACATCGCGCACAGCGCCATAGACGATGACGCCTGCCCAGCCGTTGTCGGCGGCCGCGCGCGCAAGGTTGCCGCCGAGCACGGCGCAACGCGTGCTGCCGCCGGCGTCGACGACCAGGACCTGGCCGCCTCCCGGCTCCTTGACCGCCTGCGCCAGCAGCGTGTTGTCCTCGAACAGCTTGATCGTCCGCGCCGTGCCGCAGAACCTCGGGCGGGCGCCGAAGGCGAGCAGCCCCGGGCCGAGCACGCGCAGTTCGCCGCTGTCGAACAGCGGCTCGTGGGCGTCGCACAGGTCAGTGGTGGCGGGAAAGGCGGTCATGGTCAAGCTCCAGCGGTCGAGCCCTTGGCGTGCAAGCGGCGCGTGCCGCTGCCGACGGTCACCGCCAGTAGCAGCGCCGCCACCTGCAGCACCGCCACGCCCACCAGCGGCGCGGTGTAGCGGCCGGCGTCGAGCATCGGCCCGAACACCAGCGGCGACAACGCCAGCCCGACATCGAGCCCCGAATAGACGAAGCCGTAAACGCGCCCGTAGGCGGTGGCGCCGAACTGCGCCGTGGCCGCGCGGCGCACCAGCAGGTCGCGGCTCGGACCCGCCAAACCGACGCCGAAGCCGATCAGCGCCATCAGCGGCAGCACGAGCGCCGACGGTGCCATGCCGCTGGCCAGCAGCAGCGCGGTCACCGCGGACACCGCGAGCGCCGGCGCGATCACGAAATCGCTGTCGGCAAAGCGCGCGCCGGCAAAGCCGCCGACGACCATCCCCGCGGCGCTGCCCAGCAGGTAAGCGGTGAGCCCCAGCGTGGCCACCGGCACCGCCAGCGCGTAGACGTTGTGCAGGATCGCCGGCGCATAGTTCTGCAGCACGCCGAAGGCGCCGGTGGTGATCAGGAAGAAGGCGAAGCACAGCCACACCGCGCCGCTGCCCAGGAACGCGAGCGACCCGCCAGCGGAACCCGGGGCGGCCTTCTGCGCTGGGGCGACGAACGCCGACTCGGAATCGGCCAGCACGTGGCGACGAAGCACCAGCAACGCCAGCACGGCGAAGCCGACCAGCGCCGCCACCAGCGCGGCGCTGCGCCACGTGCTCGCCGCCGCGACCCCGGCCATGACCACCGAGCCCACCGCCCAGCCCAGGTTGCCGGTGAGCCCGTGCACCGAGAACGCATGGCCCAGGCGCGCGCTAGAGACCCGACGGTTGAGCAGCGCGAAGTCGGCGGGATGGAAGATCGAGTTGCCGACCCCAGCCACCGTCGCCGCCAGCAACAACCCGGCATAACTGGTCGATGCCGCCAACAGCAGCCCCGAGACCGCCAGCGTGCCGATGCCGAACATCAGCACCGGCCTCGCGCCGACGCGATCGACGACGAAACCGGCCAGCGCCTGGCCGATGCCGCTGACGACGAAGAACATCGTCATCAGGAAGCCCGCCTGCGTGTACGACAGCGAGAAATCCGCCATCAGCCACGGGAAAAGCGGCGGCAGCATCAGGTGGAAGAAATGCGACGTGCCATGCGCCAGGGCCACGAGGCCGATGACTTCGGCGTCGCGGCGCTTGCCTGCGTCGATGGCGGCTGCACTCATGGCCGGCAATGTAACAAACGGGCGCGCCGATAATCGGCGCCACGCCCACAGCCTGGCCCGATGCCGCCACCGATGCCGATGGTCCGCCGTTTCGCGCTGCGATTGCTGATCGCGCTGGCCGCGTTCGTGTCCGTCGTTGCCCCGTCCGGCGCGAGCGGCGCCGTCGTCGTGCGGCTAATCGTCTTCAACGACCTGCACGGTCACCTCGAGGCCGGCGACAACACGATCGCGGTGCCGGATCCGCGCGACCCGTCACGGCAGGCGCTGCTGCGCGTCGGCGGTGCCGCGCACCTG
>CALGWX010000358.1 GCA_937936215.1 uncultured Burkholderiaceae bacterium
GCGGCTGATGGAGGCGCTCGAGTCGGCGCTGCGCTTCGGCGGCGGCCGCGTCGATGCGCACGCGCTCGACGACGACGGCAACGTGCGCGCCACCTGGAAGTTCTCCGACGACCTGCACTGCGCCGACTGCGACATCCACTACGCGGAGCCGAACCCGAGCACGTTCTCGTTCAACTCGCCGCTGGGCGCCTGCGAGACCTGCCGCGGCTTCGGCCGCGTGATCGGCATCGACTACGGGCTGGTGATCCCCGACGAGCGCAAGACGCTGCGCGAGGGCGCGGTGAAGCCGTGGCAGACCAAGAGCTTCGCCGACTGCCAGCGCGACCTGGAGCGGCTGGCGCCTAAGTTCGGCGTGCCGCTCGATACGCCGTGGAACCTGCTCGCCGAGGAACACAAGCGCTGGGTGATGGACGGCGAGCCGGGCTTCTCCGGCAAGTGGCAGACGCAGTGGTACGGCATCCGGCGCTTCTTCGCCTGGCTCGAAAGCAAGGCCTACAAGATGCACGTGCGCGTGCTGCTGTCGCGCTACCGCGCCTACACGCCCTGCACGGCGTGCGGTGGCGCGCGGCTGAAGCCCGATGCGCTGCTGTGGCGGGTGGGCTCGAAGGCCGACGCGGACGCGGCGCTCGGCGCCAGTTTCCCTGGCGAGGCCATCGCCTCCAACGGGCCGGGCGGAGCGGCGGCCGCGCCTGGGGCAAGCGATCGCGGCGGGGGCTATCGCCGCTACAAGCCGGTCGGCGTGGCGTGGAGCGACGCGCGGCTCGAATCGCTGCCGGGGCTGTCGATCCACGACCTGATGCTGCTACCGATCAAGCGCGTGCGCGCCTTCTTCGATCGGCTGAGCTTCGGCGACGGCCACGAGGCTGCGCCCGGCGAGCCGCATGCGCCCGGCCGGGCCGGACGCGAAACGGGAGCGGCCGGACCGCGTCGCAGCGTGCTCGACGAGGCGACGCAACTGCTGCTCGACGAAGTACGGGCGCGGTTACGTTTCCTCTGCAACGTCGGCCTGGGCTACCTCACGCTCGACCGGCAGAGCCGCACGCTGTCCGGCGGCGAGGTGCAGCGGATCAACCTCACCACCGCGCTCGGCACCTCGCTGGTGAACACGCTGTTCGTGCTCGACGAACCGTCGATCGGCCTGCACCCGCGCGACATGCACCGCGTGATCGAGGTGATGCAGCGGTTGCGCGCGGCGGGCAACTCGCTGGTGGTGGTCGAGCACGATCCGCAGGTGATGCTGGCGGCCGACCGCATCATCGACATGGGGCCGGGGCCCGGCGAGCGCGGCGGACGGATCGTCTTCAACGGCACGCCAGCACAGATCCAGCGCGCCGACACGCTGACGGGCCTTTACCTCTCCGGCCGCAAGCAGGTCGAGCTGCCGTTGCTGACCGCCGGAGGCTACGCCACCCGCAACGTGCGGCCGAACACGCCGCGGCTCGTGCTCGAAGGGGCGCGCGAGCACAACCTGAAGAACGTGTCGGTCGAGGTGCCGCTGAATCACCTGGTGGTGATCACTGGCGTGTCGGGCTCGGGCAAGAGCACGCTGGTGGCCGACGTGCTGTATCCGGCGCTCGCCAAGGCCAAGGGCAAGTCGACCGAATCGCCCGGCGCCTTCGACCGGCTGCTGGGCGACGACTGGATCGCCGACGTGGCGATGGTCGACCAGTCGCCGATCGGCAAGACGACGCGCAGCAATCCGGCGAGCTACGTCGGCGCCTGGGATGCCATCCGGCCACTGTTCGCGAAGGCGCCGCTGGCGCAGGAGCGCGGCTACACCGCCGGCCACTTCAGCTTCAACGCCGGCGACGGCCGCTGCCCGACCTGCGGCGGCAACGGCTTCGAGCACGTCGAGATGCAGTTCCTCTCCGACGTCTACCTGCGCTGCCCGGACTGCGACGGCAAGCGCTTCCGGCCCGAGGTCCTGGAGGTCCGACTCGAGCGCGGCGGGCGCGCGCTGTCGGTGGCGGATGTGCTCGACCTCACCGTCAGCGAGGCGGTGCAGCTTTTCAGCGGCCAGGCGGACGTGATCCGCGCGCTGCAGCCGCTGGCGGAAGTCGGCCTGGAGTACGTGAAGCTCGGGCAGCCGGTGCCGACGCTGTCCGGTGGCGAGGCGCAGCGACTGAAGATCGCCGGCTTCCTCGCCGAGGCGGCAAGAAGCGGCATCACCGACGCGGTGGCCGGCAAGCTGGCCCGCAAAGGCTCGCTGCTGCTGTTCGACGAGCCCACGACCGGCCTGCACTTCGACGACGTCTCGCGGCTGATGCGCGCGCTGCGCAAGCTGCTCGCCGCGGGGCACTCGCTGGTGATCATCGAGCACAACCTCGACGTGATCCGCTCCGCCGACTGGATCATCGACCTCGGCCCCGAGGGCGGTGACGCGGGTGGCGAGATCGTCGTCGCCGGCACCCCGCGCGACGTCATGGCCCATCCCACGTCGCACACCGGCCGCGCGCTGCGCGACTACGAAGAGAAGTTGGGAAAATCGGGGTCAGATTCCGATTTCCGTTCGCGCAAGGATGAACCCTGGAAATTGGAGTCTGACCCCGATTTTTTGGCGGAGCCTCCGGCGAAGTACCTCGCAACGGTGCGGC
>CALGWX010000359.1 GCA_937936215.1 uncultured Burkholderiaceae bacterium
CCGGGCAACGAGAAGAAGGGCGACACGCCGGCGTGACGGTGCGCGTTCGGTGTACGCGATCGGCGGGTGTCGATCGCACGTGCACCGAACGCGGTGGCGTCGGTGGGCCGCGCCGCGGGCGGCGGGGTGGGTGGCCCGGCAGCAGGTGCCGCCCACCCCTCCCTGGACCGTCCACGGGCGCGCTTGCGGGCGCGTCCGGCTGCGGCGGCTCGAAGCTCGCGCTTCGCGAAACCGCGCCTCCTCTCCCCGCTAGCGGGGGAGGGTGAGGGGAGGGCGAAGCGGATTCGGCCGCGTCGGATGTGCCTACCGTGCCGCCACTGAAAGTTGCCCGGGATTCCCATGCCACGCCTCGTCCGTCTGATCGCGGTTGCACTGCTGGCGCTGGCGGCGCCGGCATGGGCAGCGCTCGATCCCGCGCTGATGGCGCAACTCGGCCACGAGGATTCCGAGGTCCGGATCGAGGCGATCCGCAGGCTCGCCGTCTCGCAGGACGCGCGCGCCATCGCGGTGCTTCGCGCCCTGGGCGACGACGCGCTGGCGTTGATCGACGACGGCAAGCGCGCGGTGATCGTCGCCGACGGCGAGATGACCGACGCGGCCACCGGCGAGAAGCTCGGTGCGGCGCCGGCCAACCTGGAGACGCTGATCGTCAACAACCGGCTGCGTGGCGAGATCGGCGCCGCGATCGCGGCGCTGAAGCTCGGCAGCCCCGACCGCGCGACACGGCTGGCGGCGGCGCGCGAGCTGCAGGGTTCCGACAACGAGGACGCGCTGCCGATCATCGAGGCGGCGGCGGCAAAGGAGTCCGACGCCCAGATTCGCTCGATCCTCGAGCTGGCGGCCGCGTCGCTGGCGATCCGTTCCAGCGAACCCGCCGAGCGCCTGAAGGCGGCGCAACGCCTGGCGGCGAGCACCGATCCGCAGGTCAGGCAGCTGCTGGCGACGATGGTCACGCGGCAGAAGGACGGCAGCTATCCGGAGGCCGACGAGCGCGTGCGCGCCGTGGCGCAGGCCTCGCTCGCCGCGATCAACGAGCGGTTGCGCCGCACCGAGATCGCGCTGGCGCTGTTTTCGGGCGTGAGCCTCGGCTCGATCCTGCTGCTGGCAGCGCTGGGGCTGGCCATCACTTACGGGCTGATGGGCATCATCAACATGGCGCACGGCGAGTTCCTGATGCTCGGCGCCTACGCCACGTTCGTTGTCCAGGGCATCTTTCGCGCCCACTTCCCCGGCGCCTTCGATTGGTACGTGGTGGCGGCGCTGCCGGTGGCCTTCGCCGTCACCGCCCTGATAGGCATGGCGCTCGAGCGGTCGGTGCTGCGCTTCCTCTACGGCCGGCCGCTGGAGACGCTGCTGACCACCTGGGGCGTCAGCCTGCTGCTGATCCAGACGAGTCGCACGATCTTCGGCGCGCAGAACGTCGAGGTCGAGAACCCGAGCTGGCTGTCGGGCGGCATCGCGCTCGCCGGCGGCTACGTGCTGCCTTTCAACCGCATGGTGATCATCGGCTTCGCCATGCTGGTGCTGGCCGCCGTGTGGTTGGTGATCAACCGCACGCGGCTCGGCCTGTTCGTGCGCGGCGTGACGCAGAACCGCGCCATGGCCAGCTGCACCGGCGTGCCGACGCACCGCGTCGACATGCTGACCTTCGGCCTCGGCTGCGGCGTGGCTGGCCTCGGCGGGGTGGCGCTGTCCCAGATCGGCAACGTCGGCCCCGACCTCGGGCAGAACTACATCGTCGACAGCTTCATGGTGGTGGTGCTCGGCGGCGTCGGGCAACTGGCCGGCACGGTGATCGCCGCGCTCGGGCTGGGTTCGATCGCCAAGTTCCTGGAGCCGTGGTCGGGGGCGGTGCTGGCCAAGATCATGGTGCTGGTGTTCATCATCCTGTTCATCCAGAAGCGGCCGCAGGGGCTGTTCGCCCTGAAGGGCAGGAGCGCGGAGGCGTGAGCGCGGCGGCCCGTCCCCAGCACGGATCGCCCGCGCGCCGGCGCGGCGGCTTGGCTGCGGTCGCGCCAGCCTCCTGGGCGCCGGCGGAGGCGGCGAAAGGCTTCGCGGCGGATGACGACGGCCGCAGCGCACTTGCGCGGCCGCTTTGCACGGGCGTCGGCCCTTGCGTTCGCGCCGGAAGGGTTGGCTGATGACCCGGCTCTTTCCGCTGCGCGTCTGGAGTGCGATCTTCGCGACGACCGCGCTGCTGATCGTCGTGCTGCCGGTGCTTCATCTGGCGGTGCCGGAAGGGCACCCGCTGCACGTGTCGAGCTTCTGGATCACGCTGCTCGGCAAGTTCATGTGCTACGCGGTGGTGGCGCTGGCGATGGACCTAATCTGGGGCTACACCGGGATCCTGTCGCTCGGCCAGGGCCTGTTCTTCGCCCTCGGCGGCTACGCCTTCGGCATGTACCTGATGCGGCAGATCGGCCGCGACGGCGTCTACAAGAGCGACCTGCCGGACTTCATGGTGTTCCTCGACTGGAAGGAACTGCCGTGGTACTGGGTCGGCACCGACTCGTTCCTCTGGGCCGTCTTCCTCGTCGTGGCCGTGCCGGGGCTGCTGGCGTTCGTGTTCGGCTTCTTCGCCTTCCGCTCGCGGATCAAGGGCGTGTACTTCTCGATCATCACCCAGGCGCTGACCTACGCCGCCATGCTGGCGTTCTTCCGCAACGACATGGGCTTCGGCGGCAACAACGGCTTTACCGACTTCAAGCGCATCCTGGGCTACCCGATCACCGCGCCGGAGATGCGCACCACGCTGTATGTGCTCTCCGGGCTGTACCTGCTCGGCGCGCTGGTGCTGGCGCGCTGGATCGTGACCAGCAAGCTCGGCCGCGTGCTCACCGCGATCCGCGACCAGGAGTCGCGGCTGATGTTCCTCGGTTACCGCACGCTGTACTTCAAGCTCTTCATCTGGACCGTGGCCGCCGTGATGAGCGGGATCGCCGGCGCGCTTTACGTGCCGCAGGTGGGCATCATCAACCCGAGCGAGATGAGCCCGGCCAATTCCATCGAGGTCGCCATCTGGGCGGCGGTCGGCGGCCGCGGCACGCTGTTCGGGCCGATCCTCGGCGCCTTTGCCGTGAACGGCGCCAAGAGCTGGTTCACCGTGACCTACCCGGAGTTCTGGCTGTTCTTCCTCGGCGGGCTGTTCGTGCTGGTGACGCTGCTGCTGCCGCGCGGGCTGATGGGGCTGGCGGACACGCTGCGCGCCGGGCGTGCCAGGGCGGCGGCGGCCGTGCCGCTGTCGCCGGCGACGGTTGTCGCGCGCCCTGAGCCGCCGGGGGCGCAGCGGCCGGCGGTGCCCGATGCCCGCGTGCTCGGCGTGCCGAGC
>CALGWX010000360.1 GCA_937936215.1 uncultured Burkholderiaceae bacterium
CCGCTGGTCGTCGCCAGCAGCCAGGCGACGGTGCCGGCGACGAGCGCCGCCGCGAGCAGCAGGCTGAGGGTCGCGGTGGCCAGCGACCGCAGGACGAAGCGCGGCCGCCGCTGCGCCGGGGGCGGCGCCGGCATTGCCGGCGGCGGTGGCGGCGGCGCGGTCTCGTCGCTCATCTCAGAACGCGATCGCCACCGAGAAGTGCAGCCGCAGGCCGCCGGTGCGGTCGGCCCAGGCCAGATCGAGCGCCAGCGGGCCGGCGATCGTGCGATAGCGGGCGCCGAGCCCGTAGCCGCGCGCCAGCCGCATCTGGCGCGGGCGGTCGGAGGCGTCGCCGGCGTCGACGAAGACGGCCGCGCCCCAGTCGCTCCACTGCCAGCGCACGTACTCGGCCGAGAAGACCGCTAGCGCCGTGCTGCCGGTGGTCGCGGTACCCGCCTTGCGGCCGAGGCTCTGGAAAGCGTAGCCGCGCACGGTGCCCACACCGCCGGTGCGGAACAGGAACTCGTTGGGCACGACCCGCGCGTCGTCGACGGCGATGTAGCCCAGTTCGCTGCGCAGGATCAGCTGGTCGCGCGGTGACAACGGCACGTACAGCGCGTAGCGCCCATAGCCGCGCACGAACGCCGTGCGCAGGAAGTTGGTAACGCTGCTGCGGCCCAGCCCGGCGGTGCCAGACAGCGTCAGCAGCGTGCCTTGGGTGGGCAGGGTGATCGAGTCGACGTCGCGGCGCGTCCAGGCGTAGGTGGCGGCGACGACATCGATGACGGTGTCTTCCTGCGGCGCGCCCTCAACGCGGCGATCCTCGTGCTGGAAGTTCAGCGCCAGCTGGGTGTCGTAGCCGCGCCGGCCGCTTTCGCGGCGGAAGGCGCGCTGTGCGCCGACGGCCCAGCGGTTGGTCTGCACGCCCTCGATGTCGGTTCGCTCCAGCAGCGCGCCGAGGGCGTCCTGCTCGTCGCCGGGCTTCGGCGGGAAGTATAAGTCCGCGTAGGCGACCTGGCGCGTCTTGTCCAGGCCCACACCCGACTGCAGCGAGTACGGCTGGCCGAAGATCAGCGCCTGCCGGTAGGCCGCCTCGGCGCGCACGCCGATGTCGGTCGAGTAGCCGAGCGAGAAGGCGAGCCGCTTGGTCTGCGCCTCACGCACCTCGACCCGCACCGGCAGCTCGGCGCCCGGGGCGTCGGTGGGGTCGATGTCGACGATGACGGTGCTGAAGAAGGGCGCCCGTTGTAGGCGGCGCTGGAATTCGAGCAGCTTCTCGGCGTCGTAGCGGTCGCCGGGCGCAAACGGGCTGAAGCGCTCGACGAGATGCGCGTCGTAGCGCACCAGGCCGCGCACCTCGATGGCGCCCATCGTGAAGGCGGGCCCGGAGTCGATGTCCACCCGCAGCCGGGCGGTGGCGCTCTCGGCATCGACCAGGGCCACGGAGTCGGCGATGCGGGCGGCAGCAAAGTCGCGGCCGCGGATCGCGTTCAGCAGCCGCGTCTTGGCGGCCGACCAGCGCGCGTCGCGGAAGGGCTCACCGACCGGCAGCTCCCAGGCGGCGCGCAGTTCCGCGGCGCGGGCGGGTTCGGCGGCCAGCGCTCCGGTGAACTCGATCGCCACCTCGGTGACGCGCGTGCGCGGGCCCAGGTTCAGCAGCAGCAGGTAGCGGGCCTGGCTGCTGTCGTCGAGGCCGACCTCCAGGCGCGGCGAGAAGTAGCCCTCGGTGGCGAGCACGTCGATCGTGTCTCTGCGCAGGATGCGCAGCATCCGCTCGTCGTCCTCGCGGTCGATGGGATCGGCCGCGGCCGCATGGCGCTGCACCTGCTCGAGCAGCTCCGTCACCTCGCGCGGCGCCGGCGTCAGCAGTTCGAAGCGTGCCAGCGGCTTCGCCGGTTGCAGCACCGAGGACAGCGGGCCCTCGGCGGCGCGGGCGCCGCCCAGCGCCAGGATCGCGGCCAGGAGCAGGAAGCGGAGCCAAAGCACTCGGTGGGCGCGCAGGAAGCGACAGGCGGCCGGGATCGAAAGGGCATTCTATCGAGGCGTTGAAATCGGCCGTCGGCAGCCTTACGTACCCAGCAGTTGATATTTCCACCCCTCAGGATTCGCCATGCGCCAAGACAAACTGACCACCAAGTTCCAGGAAGCGCTCGCCGACGCGCAGTCGATCGCCGTTGGCCTGGATCACCAGTACATCGAGCCGATCCACGTGCTGGCCGCGATGCTGCGGCAAAGCGACGGCGCTGCGCGGTCGCTCCTGCAGCGCGCCGGGGCCAACGTGGGGCGGATGACCCAGGCCGTGGACAACGCCCTGAAGGGCCTGCCGCAGGTCACCGGCACCGAGGGCAACGTGCAGGTCGGCCGCGAGCTGGTGGCCCTGCTGAACCAGGCCGACAAGGAAGCGCAGAAGCGCGGCGACGCCTACGTCGCCAGCGAGATGTTCCTGCTGGCGCTGGCCGACGACAAAGGGCTGGCGGGACGGATCGCGCGCGACCACGGGCTGACGCGCAAGAGCCTGGAGGCGGCGATCGACGCCGTCCGTGGCGGGCAGAACGTCGGCAGCCCCGAGGCCGAAAGCCAGCGCGAGGCGCTCAAGAAATACACGATCGATCTGACCGAGCGGGCGCGCCAGGGCAAGCTCGACCCGGTGATCGGCCGCGACGACGAGATCCGGCGCGTGATCCAGATCCTGCAGCGGCGGACCAAGAACAACCCGGTGCTGATCGGCGAGCCGGGCGTGGGCAAGACGGCGATCGTCGAGGGGCTGGCGCAGCGCATCGTCAACGGCGAGGTGCCGGAGACGCTGAAGGACAAGCGCGTGCTGTCGCTCGACATGGCCGGGATGCTGGCCGGCGCCAAGTACCGCGGCGAGTTCGAGGAGCGGCTGAAGGCCGTGCTGAAGGAAATCGCCGCCGAGGAAGGCAAGATCATCGTCTTCATCGACGAGCTGCACACGATGGTTGGCGCGGGCAAGGCCGAGGGCGCGATCGACGCCGGCAACATGCTGAAGCCCGCGCTTGCCCGCGGCGAGCTGCACTGCATCGGCGCCACGACGCTCGATGAATACCGCAAGTACATCGAGAAGGACGCGGCCCTCGAACGCCGCTTCCAGAAGGTGCTGGTCGACGAGCCGAGCGTGGAGAGCACGATCGCCATCCTGCGCGGGCTGCAGGAGCGCTACGAGCTGCACCACGGGGTCGAGATCACCGACCCGGCGATCGTCGCCGCGGCCGAACTGAGCCACCGCTACATCACCGACCGCTTCCTGCCCGACAAGGCGATCGACCTGATCGACGAGGCGGCGGCCCGGATCAAGATGGAGATCGACTCCAAGCCGGAGGCGATGGACAAGCTCGACCGGCGGCTGATCCAGCTGAAGATCGAGCGCGAGGCGGTGAAGAAGGAGACCGACGAGGCCTCGCGCAAGCGCCTTGGCCTTATCGAGGAGGAGATCCGCAAGCTGGAACGCGAGTACGCCGACTACGAGGAGCTGCTGCGCGCCGAGAAGGCGGCCGTGCAGGGCGCGGCCAGCATCAAGGCCGAGATCGACCGCCTGCGCGGCGAGATGGCCGAGCTGCAGCGCAAGGGCAAGTTCGAGGAGCTGGCGCGGATCCAGTACGAGCAGCTGCCGAAGCTGGAGGCGCAGCTGAAGGCGGCCGAGAAGGGCGGCGGCAAGCGCGAGTTCAAGCTGCTGCGCACGCAGGTGGGCGCCGAGGAGATCGCGGAAGTGGTCTCGCGCGCCACCGGCATCCCGGTCGCCAAGATGATGCAGGGCGAGCGCGAGAAGCTGCTGAAGATGGAGGAGCGGCTGCACCAGCGCGTGGTCGGCCAGGACGAGGCCGTGCGGCTGGTGTCCGACGCGATCCGCCGCTCGCGCGCCGGCTTGGCCGACCCGAACCGGCCCTACGGCTCATTCCTGTTCCTCGGCCCCACCGGCGTGGGGAAGACCGAACTGTGCAAGGCGCTGGCGGAGTTCCTGTTCGACAGCGAGGAGCACCTGATCCGCGTCGACATGAGCGAGTACATGGAGAAGCACTCGGTGGCGCGGCTCATCGGCGCGCCGCCGGGCTATGTCGGCTACGAGGAGGGCGGGCAGCTCACGGAGGCGGTGCGGCGCAAGCCGTATTCGGTGATCTTGCTTGACGAGGTCGAGAAGGCGCACCCGGACGTATTCAACGTGCTGCTGCAGGTGCTCGACGATGGCCGCATGACCGACGGCCAGGGGCGCACCGTCGACTTCAAGAACACGGTGCTGGTGATGACCAGCAACCTCGGCTCGCACGAGATCCAGCGCCTGGCCGGCCAGGACTACGATCTCATCAAGGAGGCGGTGATGGGCGAGGTGCGGCGCAGCTTCCGCCCCGAGTTCATCAATCGGATCGACGAGATCGTGGTGTTCCACGCGCTGGATGCGAAGCACATCGCCGAGATCGCCAAGATCCAACTGAAGCGCCTCGAGCAGCGGCTGGCGGCGCAGGACATGAAGCTGGAGGTGTCGGAGACGGCGCTGGCCGAGATCGCCAAGGTGGGCTTCGACCCGGTCTACGGGGCGCGGCCGCTGAAGCGGGCGATCCAGCAGCAGATCGAAAACCCGATCGCCAAGCTGGTGCTCGAAGGCAAGTTCGGTCCGAAGGACGTCATCCCGGTGGACTTCCGCGGCGGGAAGTTCACCTTCGAGCGGACGGTGCACTAAGACGCGGCGGGCGCTGGCGCCCGCCGCGTATGCCTACTCGGCCAGCGTGCCGCCGCCCGGTGCCGAGCGGACCTCGCCGCGGCGCACCCAGATGCCGCGGCCCTCGCAGTGCAGCAGCTCGGTGCCGCTGCGCACGTACTGGCCGATGGGGTAGGCCACCCCGTTGAAGTAGCACACGCCGATCTCCTCGTCGGGGTCGACGGCGTACTCCTCGTCGGCGTCGAGCACCGGCGAGTTGCGCTTGTCGGGGTCGGGGGCGCCGACCTGCGGGATGGGATCCGTCATGGGCCTTCCTGTTGTTCTCGTGGCCGCGCCCGATCAGTGCAGCGGCGCCGCCGGCTGCTCGTCGGCATCCTCCGGCGCCTCGGCGTGCACCGCGTGGCCGGCCGGGTTGGGAAAAAGCGGCGCGCCGCAGTCGTCGCAGAACTCGAGCGGGAAGCGGTGCGCGTGCGCGGTGATGCGCACGATGCCCAACCGGCGCAGCGCGGCGTCGACTTCCTCCTGCGCGCGCTCTTCCTCGTCGCCGAGCAGCGGCCAGACCACGCCCTCGATCACGGCATCCTCGTTGCTGGCGCTGCCGATGCCGATGCGGATCTCCTCGACCCGCTTGTCCTCGAAGGCCGCGTAGGTTGCCTGCAGCGCGTTCGGCGCCAGGTCGTAGGCGAGCTTCAGATAGGACACCGCCGCTTCGAGCGAGAACTCGCGCAGCTCGCGGTCGGCCTGGCGTAGCGCGGCGTGGAAGGCGTTGGGGGCGAGCACGCGGTAGCGGCAGCCGGTCATCACCGGTGCTAGCGCCCCGCCCACCTGTTCGCGGAACGCGTTCAGCGCCGCGGTCTTGGCGTCCGGGTCGACGCCCGTTTCCTGCCAGTGGTAAAGCGGCGCGCCCTGCGGCGCGACGATCGCGGCCAGCACGTAGCGGGTGTCGGCCAGCATCATCACCGGCTCGCGCAGGCTCTTGCCGTCCACCTTCATCCGCTTGCCGGCCACGCAGGCCTCGAACAGTTTTTGCGCGACGTCGTAGACCTCGCCGAAGGTCTCCGGCAGCTGGTCGATCGAGTACAGGTAGTCGGCCACCGCGATGCGGGTGCCGCGCGCGGCCAGATGCCCGGCGATGTGGGCGCCGAGCGCGTCGACCACCGACGGCGAAAGCGTGGTCGCCGGCAGGCGGTAGCGCGACCAGGCGAGCAGCGGCAGGGCCAGCAGCAGCGCGTCGTGCGGCTTGCCGTCGATGTCCACCGTCGCGCTCTCGGCGCAGGACTCGGCGAGGTCGGCCAGATCGTCGTAGGCGCGGGCCTGCGTGCGCGACAGTTCTTCCAGCGCGGCGTCGATGTCGTCGGCGTAGCCGCGCGCCAGGCGGTCGTAGATCGCCTCGACGAGGCGGC
>CALGWX010000361.1 GCA_937936215.1 uncultured Burkholderiaceae bacterium
GAGGGGCTGCGCGCCGCGGGCATCGGCGCCGGCTACGTGATGCTGTGCCCGGTGGCGGTGGGCCGGCATCGCGGCCGCGTCAAGGCGTGGGGCGGCTTCGGCGCTCTGTGCCGGGAGCTGCTCGCCGCTGGCCACCGCGTCGTCGTCTGCCCCGGGCCCGGCGAGACGGCGGCCGCCAAGGCCGCCGTCCCGGAAGCGACGCTGCTGCCCGAGACCGACGTGGCAACCTTCGCGGCGCTGCTGGCCGAAAGCCGGCTGGTGGTGGCCAATGACAGCGGTGCCGCGCACGTGGCCGCCGCGGTGGGGGCGCCGCTGGTGACCGTCTTCGGCGTCACCGATGCGCGGCGCACCGGGCCGTGGTCGTCGACCGCGTTGCGGGTCGGCAGCAGCGACGGCTGGCCCGACCTCAGCGAGGTGCTGGCGGCGGCGCGGCAGCTGCTGGATCGCCGCTAGCGCCGCGCGCCGCGGCCGCCGGCGCCAGCAGCATGCCGAGCAGTGGCATGAGCAGGTGCGACTCGGCGAAGGCGGTGAACACCGACGTGGCCAGCGCCGCCGCACTCCAGCCAACGAGCATCGAGCGGCCGGCGGCGCGCCACGGCTGCGGCCCGCCGCTGCGGAACCCAGCGACAAGAAACCACAGGAACGCCGCGCTGCCGAGCACGCCGGCCTGCGTCTGCACCAGCAGGTACTGGTTGTGCGGGTCGATGGTCGGCGTGGCCGCCCAGCCGCTGTAGTGCGAACGCTGGATCGCCCGCTCGTAGGCCCCCGGAAAGCCGCCGGTGCCGTAGCCGAGCAGTGGCGCGTCGGCCACCAGCTGGCCGGTCACCCGCCACATCACGACGCGGATGCCCATGCTGGTGATCTCCGCCGCGTTTTCCTGGGTTTGCAGTTCCTGCAGCACCAGCCCGAAACGGTGCTGCAGCATCGGCGAGGCCGCGAGCGCGAGGGTGGCCGCCAGGGGCACGGCAGCGACAGCCGCCAGGCGCGGCCGCCAACCGCGCATCAATTGCATGGCCGCCGCCACCAGCAGGATGAACAGAAGCAGGTGCCCGGTGCGGCCCGAGGTCACGAACAGCAGGTTGGCCGCCAGCAGCACCGCCGCCGCCGCCAGCGCCATGCGCGCGCCCCGCGCCAGGCCGTGGTCGGCGACCACCATCACGACGGCCAGGAAGCAGGCCACCGCGAAGGCCATCCCCTGCGTGACCGGATTGCGCAGCACCGTGCCGGCCATGCCCGGGTGATGCGGCGCCGTCGACACGCCCTGCGCCCAGGCCCAGAAGGAGTACAGGGCGCCGACCGTGGCCGCGGCGACGAAGACCGCGAGCGCGCGCCGCCGCGCCGGCTCGTCGTCGAACAGCGCTAGCGCCAGGATGAGCAGCAGCAGCACGCGCCAGTCCCACCAGTACTTCCAGCGCAGCGCCAGCGGCGCCTCCGACCACAGCGTCGCCAGCGCCAGGGCCGCCAGCACGAGCAGCGCCGCCGGCACGACCGGCTGCGTCCACGCGGTGCGCAACCGCGCTCCGGCGGAGGGCAGCAGTGCGAAGCTGACCAGCAGGACCACCGCCGCGGCATTGGCGAGCGGCGGCGAGAACACCGCGCCGATGGCAACGAGGACTGCCGCGGCCCGCGCCACCGCGAGCGCACGCCGCTCGCGGCTCGAGGGGGCAACGGCCGCCTCTCCGCCTGGCGATGACGGCAGGACGGCGGCAGCGCCGCTGCGCGCGTCCGCGCTCACCGCGGCGCGCTCCGCGCCGGCTCGGCCATGCGCGCCCTGCGCGGTGGCCGCTCGGCGCCGCGTGCGGCGGCAGGCCGCGACGACGCCTCGGCTACGATTGCGCCACTCGCAGCAATCGACACGTCCCGCTCGCGCCGGCAAGCAGGCCGCAGGATCGATATGTTCGACGCGGGCATTTGCGAGCGCAGAACCGGGCGCCAAGCCATCATCAGGGCCGCAGTCTAGTGGACACTCCGCCGCGCCTTTCCGTCTACGTCATCGCCTACAACGAGGCCGACAAGATCGAGGCGGCGCTGCGCAGCGTGGCCTGGGCCGACGAGATCGTGGTGGCCGACTCGCGCTCGACCGACGCCACCGCCGAGATCGCCCGCCGCTACACCGAGCGCGTGATCCAGGTGCCCTTCGCCGGCTTCGGCAAGCTGCGCAACGACGTGCTCGCGCAACTGACCGGCGACTGGGTCTTCTCGCTCGACGCCGACGAGCGCTGCACGTCGGCCGCTGCCGAGGAGATCCGGCGCACGATCGCCGATCCCAACGCCGCCGACGCCTATCTCGTACCACGGCGCAATTTCTTCTTCGGCCGCTGGATCCGGCACTCGGGCTGGTACCCGGACTACCGGCAACCGCAACTGTTTCGGCGCGGCAAGCTGCGCTACACAGAGGACGCCGTGCACGAGACCTACGTGCTCGACGGCCGCCTGGGCAGGCTGCAGGAGCCGATCGCGCAGGTGCCCTTCCGCGACCTGGCACAGGTGCTGCACAAGATGCAGCGCTACTCCACGCTGGGCGTCGAGCGGCTGGCGAGTCGCGGCAAGCGGCCCTCGATGGCGGCCGCGCTGGCGCATGGCGCCGCCGCCTTCCTGCGCCACTACGTGCTGCGCGCTGGCTTCCTCGACGGCTGGGCCGGCTTCGTCATCGCGCTGTCGAACTTCGAGGGCACGTTCTACCGCTACGCCAAGTACCACGAGCGCGTGGCCGGACTAGCGGCGGAGCCACCGCTGCCACACAGCCTGAAGCGCTGACCGCCGGCGGTGCTCGTCAGCGTCATCGTCACCACCTACAACCGGCCCGACGCGCTGGCCGCGGTGCTGCGGGGCCTGTTCGCGCAGCGCGATCGCGGCTTCGAGGTGCTCATCGCCGACGACGGCTCGCGCGACGACACCCGCGCCCTCGTCGAACGGCTGGCGCGGCGGGCGCCGGTGGCGGTGCATCACGTCTGGCAGGAAGACCGGGGCTTCCGCGCCGGCGCGGCGCGCAATCGCGCCGCGGCGCAGGCGGCCGGCGAGTACCTGATCTTCCTCGACGGCGACTGCGTGCCGCGGCCGGACTTCGTCGCCCGCCACCGCCGGCTGGCCGAGCCCGGCTGGATGGTCGCCGGCAACCGCATCCTGCTGTCGGAATCGTTTACACGCGAGGTGCTGGCGGCGGGCACGCCGATCCACGACTGGACGCTGGCCCAGTGGCGGCGGGCGAAAGGCCGCGGCGCGATCAACCGCACCCTGCCGCTGCGCACGCTGCCGCTGGGGCCGCTGCGCAAGCTCGGCCGCCGCCGCTGGCAGCGCGTGCGCACCTGCAACCTGGGGCTTTGGGCAGAGGACTTCGCCGCGGTCAACGGCTTCGATGAGGCCTTCGAGGGCTGGGGCTTCGAGGACTCCGACCTGGCGGTGCGCCTGATCAACCACGGCGTCGGCCGCAAGGAAGGCGCGTTCGCCACCGGCGTGCTGCACCTGTGGCACCGCGAGAACGACCGTGCGCGCGAGGGCGAGAACTGGCAGCGGCTGCAGCAGCGCATCCGCGACGGCGCCACGCGGGCCGAGCGCGGCCTCGACCGGTACCGCACGGGCAAGCTGCTCGGCGGGCGCAGCGCGAGCGGCGCGACCTTGCCGGCCGTCACACGCTAGGCGCCGGCAACGCCGCGTTTGCGTTTGCGTTTGAACCTAAAAAGCGCAGTTGCGAAGGGGTTGCACGTCCAGCCCGCGATCGGAGAACGGGAATTCGCTCACCGCGCCTTCACCCCACAGGTCACTGCGCCGCAGTTGCTGCAAACCGCTGGAAGCCCGCGCCGCTGCTTGCTCTCCGGCGATTGAGGCCCCGCTGAACTGCGGTTTTGAGTTTGAAAGAAGAGAAACCGCGGTTCGGAAGAACAGAACGCGCCGTTCGGCGATCGCCAACTGCGACGGCGCCGGTGGCACCGCGGCTCACGCGTAGGCGATCTCCGCCGCCCGCACCTTCGGCTGCCGTCGCAACTCCTCGATCAGCGCCTCGTCCGGGCGCACCCGCCAGTCCTCCGACAGCACCAGGTCCGCGCTGCCCCCCGTGCCGCGATAGTGGACGACGACGCGGCAGCCCTGCCCGTTGGCGACCCGAAACGGCGCCAGCGCCTCACGCAGCCGCGCCGGATCGGGCGCGCCGTCCAGTTCGATGCGCAGCCGCGCTGCGGCGCGCGCCCGCGCCTCGGCGAGATCCATCACCTCCTCGGCGTTGACCGACAGTTGCTCGCGCGCCTCGTCCCAGCGGATGCGGCCCTGCACGAAGACCAGCGTGTCCTCGCGCAGCAGCGCCCGCTTGCGGTCGTAGAGCTCGGAGAACACCGTCAGCTCCAGCTGCGCGGTGGCGTCGTCGAGCACGATCACGCCCTTGCGGCCGCGACGCGTGTTCTGCGTGCGGGCCGAGACGATGATGCCGCCCAGGCGCACCGTCTCGAACCGGCCGCCGGCGGCGGCGCGCACGTCGGCAAGCCGGGTAGGCGCCAGCCGCCGCGCCTCCGCCGCGTACTGGCTGAACAGATGGCCGCTGAAATAGAAGCCCAGCGCCAGCTTCTCGTTGGCGAGCCGCTCGCGCTCGCTCCACGGCCGGCGGGCGACGAGTTCTTCCGCCACCGCCGCCGTCTCGCCGCCGCCGAACAGGCTCGCCTGCCCCGCGTGCGCGGCGGCGTGCTCGGCGGCCTCCAGGGCGCGGCCCACGCTGGCCGCCAGCCGGGCGCGGTCCGGTTCGATGGCGTCGAAGGCGCCGGCGCGCACCAGCGCCTCGGCAACGCGCCGGTTGACGAACTGCTTGTCCAGCCGGGCGCAGAAGTCGAACAGGCCGGCAAACGGCCCGCCGCGGTCGCGCTCGGCGACGATGTGCTCGATCGCGCTGCGGCCGGTGCCCTTGATCGCGCCCAGCCCGTAGCGGATCGTGCGCGCGTCCACCGGCTCGAAGCGCCAGCCGCCGGCGTTGATGTCCGGCCCGAGCACCGTCAGGCCGAGCGCGCGGCTGTCGTCGACCAGCTCCTTGACCTTGTCGGTGTCATCCATCACCGCGCTGAGGTTGGCGGCCATGAACGCGGCCGGATAGTGCGCCTTGAAGTACGCGGTCTGGTAGGCGAGCAGGGCGTAGGCGGCCGAATGGCTCTTGTTGAACCCGTAGCCGGCGAACTTCTCGATCAGATCGAAAAGCTGGGTGGCGACCTCCGCGTCGATGCCCTTGGCCGCGGCACCTTCGAGGAAGGTCTTGCGTTCCTTGGCCATCTCCTCGGGCTTCTTTTTGCCCATCGCCCGCCGCAGCACGTCGGCGCCGCCGAGCGAATAACCGGCCACCTCCTGCGCGATGCGCATGACCTGCTCCTGGTAGACGATGACGCCGTAGGTCTCGGCCAGGATCGGCTCGAGGGAGGGATGCAGGTATTCGACCTTCTTGCGCCCGTTCTTGCGCTCGACGTACTCCGGGATCAGGTCCATCGGCCCGGGGCGGTACAGCGCGTTCAGCGCGATCAGGTCGCCGAGCCGGTCGGGGCGCGCGCGCTTGAGCAGCTCGCGCATGCCGCGCGATTCGAACTGGAACACCGCCGCCGTGTTGGCCTGCTTGAAGATCTCGTAGGTCGCCGGATCGTCGAGCGGCAGCGTCTCCAGCGTGTGCGGGAAGGCGGGATCGAGCTGCTTCACATAGCGCAGCGTCAGGTCCAGGATGGTGAGGGTCGTCAGGCCGAGGAAGTCGAACTTGACGAGGCCAATGGCCTCGACGTCGTCCTTGTCGTACTGGCTGATCACCGCCGCCTCGCCGCCAGCGGCATAAAGCGGGCAGTAGTCGGTGAGCTTGCCGGGCGCGATCAGCACGCCGCCGGCGTGCATGCCGACGTTGCGGGTCAGGCCCTCCAGCGGCCGCGACAGCTCGATCAGCTCGCCGTACTCCTCGTCGCCGGCCACCGCCTCAGCGAAGGCCGGCTCCGACTGCAGCGCTCGGTCCAGCGTCCAGGGGTCGGCGGGGTTGTGCGGGATCAGCTTCGACAGCGCGTCGCACTTCGAGTACGGCAGGTCGAGCACGCGGCCGGCGTCGCGCACCACCGCCTTGGCGCCGAGCGTGCCGAAGGTGGCGATCTGCGCCACCGCGTCGGCGCCATACTTGGCCTTCACGTAATCGATGACGCGGTCGCGGTTGTCCTGGCAGAAGTCGATGTCGAAGTCCGGCATCGAGATTCGCTGCGGGTTCAGGAAGCGCTCGAACAGCAGGTCGTAGCGCAGCGGATCCAGGTCGGTGATGCCGAGCGCGTAGGCCACCAGCGAGCCCGCGCCCGAGCCGCGCCCCGGGCCGACCGGAATGCCGCTGCGCTTGGCCCAGTTGATGAAGTCGGCGACGATCAGGAAGTAGCCCGAGAACCCCGTCTCGCCGATGGTGGCCAGCTCCAGCTCCAGCCGGGCGCGGTAGCGCGGCAGCTGCGCCACGCGCTCGGCGGCGTCCGGATACAGCGCCTGCAGCCGCGCCTGCAGCCCCTGCTCGGCCTGCTCGCGGCAGTATTGCTCGATCGTCACGCCGGGCGGCGTCGGGAACTCCGGCAGCCGCGGCTTGCCGAGCTCCAGTTCCAGGTTGCAGCGGCGCGCGATCTCGACCGTGTTGGCCAGCGCCGCCGGCATGTCGGCGAACAATGTCGCCATCTCGGCGCGCGACTTGAAGTACTGCTCCTCGGTGAAGCGGCGCGGCCGGCGCGGATCGGCGAGCGTGTAGCCCTCGGCGATGCACACGCGCGCCTCGTGGGCGCGAAAGTCGCCGCGGGACAGGAACTGCACCGGGTGGGTGGCCACCAGAGGCAGGTCCATCTCGATCGCCAGCCGCGCCGAGGCGCGCGCCAGCTGCGCCTCGCCGACGCGGCCGGCCCGCTGCACCTCGACGTAGAAGCGGTCGGGGAAGAGCGCCGCCAGCCGTTCGGCCGCCGCCCGCGCCGCCGCCACGTTGCCGCGCGCCAGGTGCGCGCCGACCTCGCCGTCGGCCGCCGCCGAAAGCGCGATCAGGCCGTCGCTCCCGCCCCGCCCCAGCCACTCAAGGCGCAGCTCGCCGCGGCCGCGGTGCTGGTTCTCGATCCACGCCCGCGACAGCAGCTCGCACAGCCGCAGGTAGCCGCCGTGGTCCATCGCCAGCAGCAGCAGGCGATGCGGCGCATCGCGCTCGGCGTCGTTGCTGACCCAGGCGTCGACGCCGAGGATCGGCTTGACGCCCTGCCGCCGCGCCGCCTTGTAGAAGCGGATGGCGCCGAAGAGGTTGCCGCTGTCGGTCAGCGCCAGCGCGCCCTGCCCGTCGGCGGCCGCGGCCTCGACCGCCTTGTCGATCCGCACCAGCCCATCGACGACCGAGAACTCCGAATGCAGGCGAAGATGAACGAACGGCACCGACATGCGTTCGATTCTAGCGACGCACTTCGCATCGGCCTGGCGCGTGCGTGGATACAATGCCTCGGCAATCTTGGCAGCGAGCGCTGCTTCGGGAGTCATGCAGTTGATTGGTCCGTGGTGCAGGTGGCCGCAGGCGGCGCAAGGTGGCGCTTGCCTGCCCTCGCTCCGTCGGCACCGCTTGCCTCGGCCGAGCGTTCTAGAACGACCGGCGAGGCACAGCACACGCTGCCGCCGAGGCACGGCCGCCGATCGTCCACGAGCGGGCGTTCGCCCACCGAGGCTCGCGCCCGCCCCGTGCCAAGCCGAAATTTGCCCTGAGGCCTGAAGAGAAGATGCCGCGTTCCGCCATGACCAAGGAAGCCCTGCTCGAGCAGGTGATGCGCCATTTGCGCTTCGCCGAGGGGGCGCCCGTGTTGCCATCCACGCCGGCCGGATGGTTGCGCGCGCTGGCGGCCGTGTGCCGGGGCGAGCTGGCCAGCCGCTGGAGCGAGACGCAGCGCGAGGACTTCGCGCATCGCGCCCGCCGCATCAACTACCTGTCGATGGAATACCTGATGGGCCGGGCCTTGGCCAACACGCTCGATGCGCTCGGCCTGGTGCCGGCGGCGCAGGAAGGCTTGGGCGGCGAGCGCGCGCTGGCGGAGCTGTTCGAGCACGAGTCCGACGCCGCGCTGGGCAACGGTGGGCTGGGGCGGCTGGCCGCCTGCTTCCTCGACTCGATGGCCACGCTCGGCATGCCTGCCTTCGGCTATGGCATGCGCTATCAGTTCGGCATGTTCCGGCAGGCCATCCGCGACGGCCGCCAGGTCGAGCAGCCCGATGCCTGGCTGCAGGCCGGCGACCACTGGTGTATCGCGCGGCCGGAGATCCGCTACCCGGTCGGCTTCGGCGGCCGCGTCGAGGGGCCGCCGCAGTCGCGCCGCTGGCTGCCGGCCGAGGCGGTGGAGGCCGACGCCTTCGACTTCATCGTGCCCGGGCATGGCACCCATCGCGTCGCCACGTTGCGCCTTTGGCAGGCGCGCGCCATCGAGTCGCTCGACTTCGCCGCCTTCTCGCGCGGCGAGTTCCACGCCGCCGCCGCGCCGCGCGCGCGCGCCGAGGCGATCAACTGGGTGCTGTATCCGGACGACTCGACCGTGGCCGGCCGCGAGCTGCGCCTGAAGCAGGAGTTCCTGCTGGTCAGCGCCTCGCTGCAGGATATCGTCGCCCGCCACTTGGTGGAGCACGGCCGCCTGGACAACCTGGCGGATCACGTCGCCATCCACCTGAACGACACCCACCCGGCGCTGTCGGTGCCGGAACTGATGCGCCTGCTCGTCGACGAGCGCGGCATGCCGTGGGCGCAGGCCTGGGCGCAGTGCGAACGGGTGTTCTCCTACACCAACCACACGCTGATGCCGGAGGCGCTGGAAACCTGGCCCGTGGCCATGCTCGGCCACCTGCTGCCGCGCCACCTGGAGATCATCTTCGAGATCAACCACCGCTTCCTCGCCGAGGTGCGAAGCCGCTTCGGCGACGACTACGGGCTGCTCGCGCGCGCCTCGCTGATCGAGGAAAACGGCGAGCGGCGGGTGAAGATGGCGCCGCTGTCGATCGTCGGCTCGCACCGCGTCAACGGGGTGTCGCAGCTGCACAGCGGTCTCATGACGCAGACCATCTTCGCCGACTACGCGCGCATCTTCCCCGACCGCTTCACCAACGTCACCAACGGCGTGACCCCGCGGCGCTGGCTGGCGCTGGCCAACCGGCAGCTGTCGGCGGTCATCGACGGCTGCATCGGCCGTGGCTGGCGGCTCGATCTCGACCTGCTGCGCGAGTTCGTCCGCTTCGAGGGCGATGCGGCGGTGCGCGAGGCGGTACAGGCGGCCAAGCGCGAGAACAAGGTGCGGCTGGCGCAGCGCATCGGCCGCGACATGGGCATCGCCATCGACCCGGACAGCCTGTTCGACGTCCAGGTCAAGCGCATGCACGAATACAAGCGGCAGCTGCTCAACGTGCTGCGCGTGATCGCCGCCTACCTGGACATCGTCGCCGCGCCGAGCAGGATACGGGTGCCGCGCACGGTGATCTTTGGCGGCAAGGCGGCCACCGCGTACCACACCGCCAAGACGGTGATCCGACTGATCCACGACGTGGCGCGCACGGTCAACCACGACGACCGTGTCGCCGGCGCGCTGCGGGTCGTCTTCGTCCCCAACTACGGCGTGTCGGTGGCGGAGCGGGTGATCCCGGCGGCGGACCTGTCCGAGCAGATCTCCACCGCTGGCACCGAGGCCTCGGGCACCGGCAACATGAAGTTCGCGCTGAACGGCGCGCTCACCATCGGCACCTGGGACGGCGCCAACATCGAGATCGCGCAGGCGGTGGGCGAAGGCAACATCTTCATCTTCGGGCTGCGCGCCGAGGAGGTAGCTCAGCAGCGCGCCGCCGGCTACGCGCCACGCCGCCACTACGAGGAGAACCTGCAACTGAAGATGGTGCTCGACGCCGTGGCCGGCGGCCTGTTCTGCCCCGACGAGCCGCACCGCTACTGCGGGCTGGTCGACGCCTTGCTGAACGTCGACCCTTATTTCGTGCTGGCCGACTTCGCCGACTACCTGCGCGCGCAGGCCGAGGTCGACCGCGCCTTCGCCGACGCGCAGCGGTGGTCGAAAATGGCCATCCACAACATCGCCGCCATGGGCCAATTTTCCTCCGACCGCACGGTGCGCGAGTACGCGCGCAACATCTGGAACATCGCGGTCTAGGCGCCGGCGCTCACGCCGCCAGCACGCCGGCCACGATGCCGCCGCTTTCGCCCGGCCTGCCCTACCCGTTGGGCGCGACGCCGCGGCCCGACGGTGTCAATTTCGCCGTTGCGAGCGAGCACGCGCGCTTCGTCGAACTGTGCCTGTTCGACGACAGCGGCCGCGTCGAGACGGCCCGTCACCGCCTGCCCAGCTACACCGACGGCGTCTGGCACGGCGTCCTGCCCGGCGCGCGGCCGGGCCTCATCTACGGCTTTCGCGCCCACGGCGCCTATGCGCCCGCCGCCGGCCACCGCTTCAATCCGCACAAGCTGCTGCTCGACCCGTACGCGCGCGAGATCGTCGGCCGCTTCGAGTGGCGCGACGAGCACTTTGGCTTCCGTCGCGGCCACCCCGACGGCGCGTCGAGCTTCGATGCCCGCGACAACGCGGCCTGGGCGCTAAAGGCGCGGGTGGCCGCGCCGTTGCCGCCGCTGGCGCCTCCGCCCGAGCCCCGGCCAGCCGACGAGGTGGTGCTGTACGAGCTGCATGTCGGCACCTTCACGCCGGCCGGCACGTTCCGCTCCGCCATCG
>CALGWX010000362.1 GCA_937936215.1 uncultured Burkholderiaceae bacterium
GGCGGCGGCGGTGGCGCTCGGGGAGGTGCTGAAGCTCGACGACTGCGCCCACTCGCCGCACCGCGACCAGCCCGAGGCCGTGATCGCGGCCACGATCGATTTCATCGGCCGGCACGCGCCGGCCCAAAACGCAACGAACCACCGAGAGGAGACCCCATGAAGCGTCGCACCACCCTGGCGGCCCTGGCCGCCGCCGCCCTGCTCGCCGCCGGCCCGGCGATCGCGCAGCAGCCGAAGCTGAAGGTCGGCATGATGCTGCCGTTCACCGGCACCTTCGCCGCGCTGGGCACGGCGATCGACAACGGCTTCAAGCTGTACGTCAAGGAACAGGGCGGCAAGCTCGGCGGGCGCGAGATCGAGTACTTCGTCGTCGACGACGAGTCCGACCCGGCCAAGGCCACCGACAACATCAACAAGCTGATCAACCGCGACAAGGTCGATGTCGTCGTCGGCACCGTGCACTCGGGCGTGGCGATGGCGATGGCCAAGGTGGCGCGCGACACCAACACGCTGCTGATCATCCCCAACGCCGGGGCGGACGCGATCACCGGCCCGCTGTGCGCGCCGAACATCTTCCGCAGCTCGTTTTCCAACTGGCAGTCGGCCTACGCGATGGGCGTGGAGATGGCCAAGCGCGGCCACAAGCGCGCGGTGTCGATCACCTGGAAGTACGCCGCCGGCGACGAGATGGCGGCCGCCTTCAAGGAGGGCTTCACCAAGGGCGGCGGCCAGGTGCTGAAGGAACTGAACCTGCCGTTCCCGAACGTCGAGTTCCAGGCCCTGCTCACCGACATCGCCGCCACCAAGCCGGACTCGGTGTTCGCCTTCTTCGCCGGCGGCGGCGCGGTGAAGTTCGTCAGGGACTACGCGGCGGCGGGGCTGAACAAGACCATTCCGCTGTACGGCGCGGGCTTCCTCACCGACGGCACGCTGGAGGCGCAGGGCGAGGCGGCGCAGGGCATCTACACGACGCTGCACTACGCCGACAGCCTGAACACGCCGCGCGACGACGCCTTCCGGCTGGCCTACGTCAAGGCCTACAAGCTGCAGCCCGACGTGTACGCGGTGCAGGGCTACGACGCGGCGCAGATGCTGGCCATCGGCCTGAACGCGGTCAAGGGCGACCTGTCGAAGCGGGCCGAGTTCGCGGACGCGCTACGCAAGGCCACCATCGACAGCCCGCGCGGGAAGTTCACGCTGTCGCGGGCGCACAACCCGGTGCAGGACATCTACTTGCGCAAGGTCGAGGGCAAGCAGAACAAGGTCGCCGGCATCGCCATCAAGGCGCTGGCCGACCCCGCGCGCGGCTGCAAGATGTAGGGCGCGCGGCCGCCGCCGGCGCCGCCTGCCGTGCCGCCCCAATGCTGGCCTGCCGACGGCACGCACCGCAGGCGCGCCGCCCCTCGCGGCTTGCGCGGCGGGATCCCGCTAGGCTTGTGACTGACGACGCCGCGCGGCCGTGGCGTCGCGCGGCGGTGGGCTGATGGACTTCGCAACCTTCCTGATCCAGTGCCTGAACGCAGTCCAGTACGGGCTGCTGCTGTTCCTCGTCGCCAGCGGCCTGACGCTGATCTTCGGCATCATGGGCGTGATCAACCTCGCCCACGGCAGCTTCTACATGATCGGCGCCTACATGGCCTATGCGCTGGCGCCGTGGGTCGAGAGTTGGCTCGGCGGCGGTTTCTTCGTGACGCTGGCGGTGGGCCTGCTGCTGTCCGTGCTGCTGGGCTACCTGCTCGAGTGGCTGTTCTTCAGCTACCTGTACGAGCGCGAGCACCTGCAGCAGGTGCTGATGACCTACGGGCTGATCCTCGTCTTCGAGGAGGTGCGCAGCATCCTGGTCGGCGACGACGTGCACGGCGTGGCGCCGCCGCCGTGGCTGGCCGGCAGCATCCCGCTGTCGGAAGTGATGAACTACCCCGTCTACCGGCTGTTCATTTCGGCGGTGTGCCTGGCGGTGGCCGCGGCGATGTGGTTCGTCATCACCCGCACGCGGCTTGGCATGCGCATCCGCGCCGGCGCCAGCAACCGCGAGATGGTCCGCGCCATGGGCATCGACATCAAGCTCATGTACCGGATCGTTTTCGCCGTCGGCGTGGCACTGGCGGCGCTGGCGGGGATGATCGCCGCGCCCGTGAGCTCGGTGTATCCGGGCATGGGCGGGCAGGTGCTGATCATCTGCTTCGTGGTGGTGGTGATCGGCGGCATCGGCTCGATCCGCGGCGCCTTCGTCGCGGCGCTGTTGGTCGGCTTCGTCGACACCTTCGGCAAGGTGCTGTTCCCGGCCGCCGCCGGCGTGCTGGTGTACCTGCTGATGGCGGCGGTGCTGCTGTGGAAGCCCGAGGGGCTGTTCAAGGTCGGCTGATGCCCGGACGCGGTTGGCACGGAACAGGACGGCATCCTTCGGGCCGGGCGATGGCGCGGCGCCGGCAGCCGCGGCCCGCCCAACGATCTGCGGGCGACGGGGCAAGCCGTTGCGCCCTTCTGCTTCGCTCCGCCCCCGCCGCCGGCAGCGTGCAGCCGTCGGTGAGCCAGAAGTGACGACGGTGACGCCCGCCGCTTCGGTGTCCGCTGCGCCGCTGCTCGACGGCGGCATGCTGCTGCGCGCGCTGCCGCTGCTGGCGGCGCTGGCGCTGCTCGCGGCGTTCCCGCAATTTGCCGGCAAGTTCTACGTCGACCTGGTGGTGAAGATCATGATCCTGGCGATCTTCGCCATGAGCCTGGAGCTGCTGGTCGGACAGACGGGGCTGGTGAGCTTCGGCCATGCCGCGTTCTTCGGCATCGCCGCCTACACCGCGGCGCTGCTGACGCCGAAGTCGGAGGCGGCCTCGTTCTGGCTGCTGCTGCCGGCCTCGATCGGCGCCGCCGCGGCCTACGCACTGGCGGTGGGGGCGCTGTCGCTGCGCACCCGCGGCGTGTACTTCATCATGATCACGCTGGCCTTCGCGCAGATGGCCTACTACGTCTTCCACGACACGCCCATTGGCGGCGGCAGCGACGGCATCTACCTGTACTTCCGTCCCGATGCGGCCATCGGCGGCTGGCGGCCGTTCGACCTCGACGCGGGCCGCACCTTCTACTACTTCGTGCTCGCCTGCCTCGCCGGCACTTTCGTCCTGCTGGCGGTGATGCTGCGCAGCCGCTATGGCCACGCGCTGGCCGGCATCCGCGTCAACGAGCAGCGGATGCGCGCCGCGGGGTTCCCGACCTACGCCTACAAGCTCGGCGCCTTCGTGCTGGCGGCCGCGCTCGCCGGGCTGGCCGGCTTCCTGCACGCGCTGAAGGACGGCTACGTGAACCCGGAGATCCTGTCGTGGCACCAGTCGGGGGCGGTGCTGCTAATGGTGATCCTCGGCGGCATCGGCCACCTGCGCGGCGCGATCCTGGGCGCCTTTGCCTTCACGATGCTGCAGGAGCTGTTCCAGTGGCAGGCGATCTTCGGCAAGTTCGCCAAGCACTGGCAGCTGATGCTGGGCTTGACGATCATCGGCTTCGTCGCGGCGATGCCGCGCGGGCTGATCGGGCTGGCGGACCGGCTGGGACGGCGGCGATGACCGCGGCGCTGGGGCATCACGGGCGTCGGGCCACCGGCCGCGGGTCTGCGCGGCCGAAGTCGCGCCCAGCCGCGAGGTCGCGACGATGAGCGGCGAGACGCTGCTCGCGGCGCGCGCGGTCTCGCGCCGCTTCGGCGGCCTGCGCGCCGTCGACGAGGTGTCGCTGGAGCTCGACCGCGGCCAACTGCACGCGCTGATCGGCACCAACGGCGCCGGCAAGTCGACGCTGATCAACGTGCTGTCGGGCGAACTGGCCGCCAGCGGTGGCCGCGTCGAGCTGCTCGGCCGCGATGTGACCCGCTGGAGCCAGCCGCGCCGAGCCCGCGCGGGACTGGGCCGCAGCTACCAGCGCAGCACGCTGTTTCCGAGCTTCACGGTGCGCGAGAACTGCCGGCTGGCGGCACAGGCGCACTATCCGCGCCCGTGGGACTGGCTCACCCCCGCAGCGCGCTGCCGCCGCAGCCTGGAAGCGGCGCAGGCGGCGATCGAGCGCGTGGGACTGGCGGCCGTGGCCGACCGCACCGTGACGATGCTGTCGCACGGCGAGCGGCGGCAACTGGAGATCGCCGTTTGCCTCGCCACCGAGCCGCAGGTGCTGCTGCTGGACGAGCCGCTGGCCGGCATGGGCGCGGAGGAGACCGGGCGCATGCTCGAGCTGCTGCGGCAGCTCAAACCGGGCCACGCCATCCTGCTCGTCGAGCATGACATGGACGCGGTGTTCAAGGTCGCCGACCGCATCACGGTGATGGTCAACGGCCGCGTCATCGCCAGCGACACACCGGCGGCGGTGCGGGCCAACGCCGAGGTGCAGCGCGCCTACCTCGGCGAGGGGCACTGAGGCGACGATGGCCGCCGCGCCGATCATCGAGGGCCGCGGCCTGCACGTGTACTTCGTGCAGAGCCACGTGCTGCAGGGCGTGTCGATCGCGGTGCACCCCGGCGAATCGGTGGGGCTGCTGGGCCGCAACGGCATGGGCAAGACGACGCTGATCCGCGCCCTGCTGCGGCTGGTGCCCTCCACCGGCGGGCAGGTGTTCGTGCGCGGCATCGACATGAGCGGGCAGCCCACCGAGCGGCTGGTGCGCCACGGCATCGGCTACGTGCCGGAGGGCCGCGGCATCTTCCCGAACCTCTCGGTGCGCGAGAACCTGGTGATGGCCGCGCGCGCCGGCCGCGGCGGCCGGCTCGACTGGACGCTGCAGCGCGTGCTCGAGACCTTCCCGCGCCTGGCCGAGCGGATCGACCACGGCGGCAATCAACTGTCGGGCGGCGAGCAGCAGATGCTCGCCATCGGCCGCGCGCTGATGACCAACCCGGATTTGCTCATCCTCGACGAGGCCACCGAGGGGCTGGCGCCGCTCGTCGTCGCCGAGATCTGGCGCATCATCGGCGTGATCCGCGCCTCCGGCATCGCCTCGCTGATCGTCGACCGCAACTACCGCGCCGTGCTGGCGAACTGCGACCGCGGGGTAGTGCTCGAAAAAGGCCGCGTCGTCCTCGAAGGCGCCGCCGGCGAACTACTCGCGGACGAGCCGCGGCTGCTGCGTCATCTCGGCGTTTGAATCGCCGTCGGTGTTTGCGGACCGGCTGCCGCCTGGCGGACCGTCCGCAGCGGCCACTTGCCTGGGCGGGCGCTGAATCGTAAGCGTCCGGCCGCGGCATCTGTGCTTCGCGCCGACGCTGCGGCACGATCGCGGGGCGGTGGTGCCGAGCAGGTGTCCACCAAGGAGACGTGGTGGACACCAAGCACGAGCCAGTG
>CALGWX010000363.1 GCA_937936215.1 uncultured Burkholderiaceae bacterium
TCCAGCGACACCCCGAGCACGGCGCGCACCGTCCCCTCGCGCGTCGCGAATTCCGTGACCAGGTCGCGGACCTGCAGGATCGCCGCCGGCTCAGGCACGCGCGAGCCTCGGATTCAGCTGGTCGCGCAGCTGGTCGCCGACCAGATTGATCGACAGGATCGTGACCAGCAGCGCCACGCCGGGGTAGACGCTGATCCAGTACTTGCCGGACAGCAGGAACTCGTAGCCGTTGGCGATCAGCAGCCCCAGCGACGGCTCGGTCGGCGGCAGCCCCAGGCCGAGGAACGACAGCGTCGCCTCCAGCGCGATGGCGTGCGCCACCTGCACGGTGCCGACGACGATCAGCGGCGGCAGCGCATTGGGCAGCAAGTGCCGCAGCACGATGCGGGCCGACGAAAGCCCCAGCCCGCGCGCCGCCTCGATGTATTCCTTGCTGCGCTCCACCAGCGCCGCGGAGCGCGCGGTGCGCGCGTAGTAGGCCCACTGCACCGTCACCAGCGCGATGATGATCTTGTCCACGCCCTTGCCGAGCACGGCGAGCAGGATCAGCGCCACCAGGATTGCCGGAAAGCCGAGCTGGATGTCGACGATTCGCATCAGCACCTGCTCGAAGCGGCCACCCACGTAGGCCGCCAGCACCCCGAGGATGGCGCCGAGCGTGAGCGCGATCGCGCCGCTGGCCACGCCGACGTACAGCGACACCCGCAGGCCATAGATGATCGCCGAGACCATGTCGCGGCCCTGGCCGTCGGTGCCAAGCCGGTAGACCATCTTGCCGCTCATCGCCTCGGCGCCGGGCGGCTGGCGCGCGTCCATCAGGTCGAGCGCCGCCAGGTCATACGGGTTCTGCGGCGCGATCCACGGCGCCAGCAGCGCGGTGCCGATGACGGCCAGCAGCATCGCCAGCCCGAGCAGCGCCAGCCGGCTCTCGGCGAACTGCGACCAGAAGCGCGCCAGCGGCGTTTCGACGCAGGCGCCGTTTTCGCCGGAAGACGTCGCCGCCATGGCCTAGCCCTTGACGTCAGCCAACCGCACCCGCGGGTCGAGAACCGAGTACAGGATGTCGACCACCAGATTGATCAGGATGAACATGAACACCACCACCAGCAGGTAGGCGACCACCACCGGACGGTCGAGCTGGAAAATCGAGTCGATCACCAGCTTGCCCATGCCCGGCCAGGCGAAGATCGTCTCGGTGACCACCGCGAAGGCGATCACCGAGCCGAGCTCCAGGCCGATCACCGTCACCAGCGGGATCAGGATGTTCTTCAGCAGGTGCACGCCGATCACGCGCGCCCGGCTCAGCCCCTTGGCGCGAGCGAACTTGATGTAGTCGAGCAGGCTCTGCTCGCGCACCTGGGCGCGGGTGAGGCGGATGATCAGCGACAGCTTGAACAGCGCCAGGTTGATCGCCGGCAGCAGCGCGTACTTCAGGCCGTCCCAGGAGAGGATCGAAAGCCGCAGGCCGAGGAACTCGGTGGTCGGGCCGCGGCCGGTCGAGGGCAGCCAGCCCAGCTGCACCGCGAACACCAGGATCAGCAGCAGCCCGACCCAGAAGGTCGGCAGCGAGAAGCCGAGGATCGAGCCGGCCATGATCGCCTTGGCCAGCCACGAGTTCGGCCGCAGCCCGGCGTACAGCCCGAGCGGAACGCCGAGCACGACGGCAATGGCCATCGCCAGCGCCGCCAGCTCCAGCGTGGCCGGCATGCGCTCGAAGATCACCTGCAGCGCCGGCCGCGCGTAGACGAACGAGTTGCCGAGGTTGCCGGTGAAGGCGCCCTTCAGGAAAATCCCGTACTGCTCGAGCAGCGGCTTGTCCAGCCCGAGCGCGGCGGCGGCGCGCTCCTTCTCGATCTGGTCGGCCGTCGGGTTGACCAGGATCTCCACCGGGTCGCCGACCAGGAACAGCCCGCCGAAGACGAGCACGCTGGTCACCCACAGCACCAGCGCCGTCTGCAGCAGGCGGCGGAGGATGAAAACGGTCATGCGGAGAACTGGTGGGCCGCGCTGCGAGCTGACAATCCGCGTGGCCCTGCCGGCCCCGCCGTTGCGCCGCGCCGCGGCTTGGCGGCCGACGCGCGCCCGGCTGGAATCATGCGCGGCGGCCTTCGGGCAGCCGGTCGGCGGCCGCGACGGGGCGCCGCGCCGGGGCGGCGCCGCAAAGGGTCATCACGGATGCCGTGATCCGGTCATTTGCCGGGCCGCACGTCGTAGGCCAGCGTGTACTGGTCGGCGCGGGCTTTGTAGGTGAGCCCCTTGCGCGTGCCCCAGGTGCTGACCTCGTAGTGCACCGGCACGATGCCCATCAGCTCGATTGCCTTCTCGCTGGCGGCGGCGAGCATCAGGCCGCGCTTGGTGTCGTCGATCGTGGTCAGCGCGGTGGTGATCATCGCGTCCAGCCCGGCGTCGGAGAAGCGGCCGCGATTGGCCGAACCGATGCCGGCCTTGGCGTCGAAGGTGCCGAGCAGGGCGCGCAGCGGCGAGCTGGTGTCGCCGGACTCCGCACCCCAGCCGGCGAGCAGGAAGCTGAACTCCAGCTTGCTACCGCGCGAGAAGAACACGTTGGCCGGCATCGTCTCCAGCTTGGTCGGGATGCCATTGCGGCTGAGGAACTGCGCGATCGCCTGCGCCACCGCGGCGTCGTTGATGTAGCGGTTGTTCGGCGCGTGCAAAGTGAGGCCGAAGCCGTTGGGGTAGCCGGCCTCGGCGAGCAGCTTCTTCGCGCCCTCCGGGTCGTACTTCTCCGGCTTCAGCTTCTTGCTGGTGCCAAAGAATTGCTCCGGCAGCAGCTGGCCGGCCGGCACCGCCTGCCCTTCCATGATCCGCGAGACGATCGCGTCGCGGTCGATCATCTTGCTGATCGCTCGCCGCACCCGCGCGTCGCGGAAAGGGTTGGCCTCCATCGGCTTGCCGTCGGCGGTGGTGACGAACGGCGAGTTCTTCTCGCGGCCGCTGTCCATGTGCAGGTAGATCAGGCGGTTGGACACCGCCGAGGACAGCGCCACCCGCGCGTCGGACTTCAGCTTCGGGATGTCGGCGGTCGGCACGTTCTCGATCATCTGCACGTCGCCGGCCAGCAGCGCCGCCACCCGCGCCGGTGCGCTCGGGATCATCTTGAACGTGACCTTGCTCCAGTGCGGCTTGGCGCCCCAGTAGGCGTCGTTGCGGGTGAGCACGACGCGGTCGCCGGAGACGTACTCCGCGTACTTGAACGGCCCGGTGCCGATCATCGCGCGGCCGGCGTTGAAGTCGTCGGTCTTGGCAGTGTCGGCCACGCTCTTGGGCAGGATCAGCACCGAGCTCATGTCGCTGGGCAACAGCGGGTGCGGCATGGCGGTCTTCATCCGCAGCGTGTGCTTGTCCGGCGCGGTGATGTCGGTGATCGGGCGGACGAACACCGCGAACGAGGCCGGGCTGTTCGGCACATTGGGTACGCGCTTGAAGGTCGCGATCACGTCGTCGGCGGTGAACTCCTTGCCGTCGTGCCACTTGACCCCGCGGCGCAACTTGAACTCCCACTCGGTGTCGGACAGCGCCTTCCACGACTCGGCCAGCCCCGGCAGCGGCCGCTGCGCCTCGTCGGTCTTGATCAGCGTCTCGAACACGTGCCGCGCCATGCTGTTGTTGGGCGACAGGTTGTGAAAGTGCGGGTCGAGGGTGGTGATTGGCGTAGACAGGCCGACGGTCAGTTCCTGCGCCGCCGCCACTGTGCCCACAGCCGCAAAGCCAGCCACCACGACGGAACCGATAAGGCGGGCGAACGACATATCTCCTCCTTGGATCGAAGCCGGCGCAAGCTTAGTCGAGTTCGCGTTGGCGGCCGAAGGCGGCCAGCCTGCGGCGGCAAGAGCCAACTTGGCCCCGCCCCGCCAGCCGACCCAAGGTTCCGGGCTGGATTCGAAGCGGGCTGCGCTACCCCCGACTGCGGCGGAGGCCAGCCGCGCCGGATGACCGATCAGCCGCGCCCGGGCCGGCCGGCGAGGAAGCCCCCGGCCGCCGTCAACCCGCCGCCAGCGTCGCGACGCCCAGCAGCACGAACAGCGCCGCGGCGATCCAGCGCATCCATTTCATGTTGACGCGCTCGGCGAGCTTCTCCCCGAGCCACACCGCCGGCGCATTGGCGAGCAGCATGCCGAGCGTGGTACCCATGACCAC
>CALGWX010000364.1 GCA_937936215.1 uncultured Burkholderiaceae bacterium
GGAAACGAGTCTGTCGCGCAACACGGTGCGCAAGTACCTCAGGAGCGAGCTGCAGGGAGAGCCGAAGTACCGGCGCGCCTCGGCGCCGACCAAGCTCACGCCGTTTCACGCTGCGCTCGAACAGGCGCTGAAGATCGACGCACGGCGGGCGCTACCCCGCCACGATCGCCCGCGCCAGCTCGACGCACGACAGTGGCGCGCTGCCCTCGGCCTTGTTGTTGACGACGATGAATGTGGGCTGGCCGCTGCGCAGCGCCACGTGCGCCAGGTGGGCCAGCGTGCCGCGGGTGACCAGATCGGGGTCGAGCAGGCGGTCGAAGGGGGCGTAGCGGCGCTTCGCTTCCTCGTAGCGCAGGCCGGCGCGCAGGCTCCAGCGCGCCACCAGTGGCCCGGCCAAGCGCCAGTTTTCGCCGGCGTCGGCGCCGGCATCCATCGCCCGCAGCGCGGTCGCCTGTCGCGCGGCCGGCGGCATCGTCGGGTGGATGGCGAGGCACAGGCGGCTGCCGGCGTCGTGCAGCATGCGCACGAAGCGCGGCGTCAGCAGCTCGGCGTTGCGCAGCTCGACCGCGTAGATGGGGGTGATGCCGTCGACGCTGCGCGGCAGCTGGCGCAGGAAGCGGCCGAGCAGGTCGATCAGCTCGCGGCCGGCATCGGCGGTCAGCCGCGGCGGCAGCGGCGACAGCTGAAACACCAGCGGCCCGGCGTGCGGGCCGAGGCCGCGCAGCGCGGGGGTGACGAACTGCTCGGCGGCCAGCGCAGCGTCGAGGAACGAGGGGTTGTCGGCAGCGGGCTGGCCGCGCTCGCCGCGCAGCAGCGCATCGGTGATCAGCGCCGGCGCCTTGACCAGGAAGCGGAAGTGCGGCGGCACCTGGCGCGCATAGGCGGCATACTGGGCCGCCGCGAGCGGCCGGTAGAAGCCGCGATCGATGCCCACCGTTCGCAGCAGCGGGTGCCGGGCGTAGGCGGCAAGCCCGGCCCGCGCCAACTGCGCCTCGGTGCAGGCGTCGCGGTAGACGAGCCGCTGCCAGCCGGGAAAGCTCCACGAGGAGGTGCCGAGGTGGACGGCCGCCGGCAGCAGGCGGCCGAGGCGTTGCACCTCGTCGTCGGGGGCGGCCGGCGCCACGCCGGCGTCGGCGGGCAGCTCGAAGAGCGAGGCTTCGTCGTCGACGTCCATGGCCCGCCGGTCAGCCGCTGCGGCGCGCCTGCGCGGCGGCGCCGGGATTCATCGCATCGGCCCCGGGCGCTGGCCGCGGGGCGCCACGCAGGCTAAGTGGACCGCCGCGCCGGCGCAAGCGGCACGCGGGCGACGCAGCACACGGCCGTCCGCGGCCGGAAGGCGAGCGGCAACAGGCCCGTGGCCGGCGGCAGTCGGTGGGCGAGGCGGGACAGCGATGCCCGCGGCCCGGAGACGGCGATCATGAGCCCTCGCGGAAGCGCTCGATGATCGCCTCGGTGTTCAGCCCGGCCTGGGTCGCGGTGCGGGTGAGCCCGGTGTGGTACTCGGTGAAGCGGTAGGTGAAGGTCACACGCGTGCCGGTGCCGGGCACGCTTTCGAGGGTCAGCGTGCCGCCGATCTTGTTGGCGCGGCTGCGCATGTTCAGCAGGCCGCGGCCGCCGACGCGCTCGGCGGCGATGCCGCGGCCGTTGTCGGTGACGCGCACCTGCAGCTCGGGCGGCTCGTCGCCGGTCTGCTTGACCCGCAGCGACACCGACACCGCGCGCGCGCCGCTGTGCTTCAACGCGTTGGTCAGCGACTCCTGCACGATGCGCAGGACCGGCAGCACCGCGTCGGGGTTGATGTTCAGCTCCTCCGGCATCTCGCGCGCGTCCCAGATCAGCTCGATGCCGGCGGCGCGGAAGCGCGGCTCCATCCGGTAGCGCAGGTTGCCGAGCGCGGCGAGCAGGTCGGAGTTGTGCTGCGCCAGCGCGTCGATGGCCAGCCGCATGTCGTCGATCGACTCGCGCAGCACCTGCGCCACCTGCGCCTGCGTCAGCGCGCCGCGCTCGACCAGCATCAGCGAGCTGACCAGCTGCGTGCCGAGCCCGTCGTGCATGTCCTGCATGATCCGCTGCCGCTCGGCGGCGGTGGCCTGCAGCCGCTCGCCCTCGCGCAGCCGCTCGTAGTTGCGCTTGAGCATCTGCTCGCGCTCGCGCACCCGCGCCTCGAGGTCGCCGCGCGCGCTCTCGGCCTCGCGCAGCACGCGCACGAAGCGGTCGACCACCGGGGTGGCCAGCGCCACCAGCAGCAGCGGCCCGGCCCAGTGCAGCGACAGCATGGTGGCCTCCGGCAGCCAGCCTTGCGCCACGCTGTAGTCGTAGCCGGCGGCGGCGATGGCCACCGCCATCGCGGTGATGACGACGATCTGCAGCGACTCGTGCTTGCGCGACGGCGACAGCAGCGCGTACAGCAGCCCGCCGAAGACCATCACGATCAGCCCGGGCAGCCACAGCGCATCGAGGTAGGGCGTGGCGTGGCCGGCGGTGGCCAGCAGCAGCAGCGGCCCCAGCAGGCCGTAGGCGCTGGCGATCCACGCCACCCGCGCGCTGCCGTGGCCGGCCATGCGTAGCAGCACCAGCGTCATAACCACCGCGAAGCCCGCGTTGGCGACGTAGAAAAGGGTGTCGAGCCAGATCGCCGCGCTGGCGGGGTAGGTCTCGATCACGAAGAACGCGCTGCGCAGCACCCAGAAGTCGGCCGCGAGCGCGACCAGCCCGATCGTCGGATCGTGCCGGCGCAACCAGAGCAGGCCGAAGATCAGCGCCAGGCACGCGGCCAGCGTGCCGCCGATCCACGGCAGCGTGCTGGCCTGAAAGTGGCGCCACTCGTAGCGGCGGCCGATCTCCGCCAGCGGCCCGATCTCCACGCCAGCCAGCGCGTGCACGCCGCTGCGGTAGGCGGAGTCGAACTGCACCGTGTTGCTGCCCGTCAGCAACAGCGACGGGTCGATGGCCAGCAGGTGCGGCCGCCGCCACCGCACCGTGGTGTCGGCATCCGACGACTGCAACTCGCCGATCAGGCGGCCGTTGATGCTGATGCGCCCGCCCGGGGTCAGGTGCGACAGCAGCAACGCCCACGACTGCGTCGGCGGCGCCTCGAGCGTCAGCGGCAGCCTCAGGGTGACGGCGCGCAACGGCTCGCCGGGCCGCGACGTCCAGCGCAGTGGCACGTCGTAGCTCTGCCACTGCGTGCTCGCCTCCGGCTGCCCGCCGGCCGGGGCGACTGCCCATTCGACCAACCGCAGCGGCATCGCGCCACAGGGCTGCCCCAGCCCCAGCGCGGCAAGCGCCAACAGGGTGAGGAGCCAGGGGTGCAGTCTCACGATGCGCTCAACGGGCGGATTGGCCACGCCGCGCACGGGTGCCGTGCATCGGGGCGGGGGGCCGTCGTCTGGCGCGGCGGCTGGTCGGCGCGAAGGCCGCCGCTCTTGCGGCGGCGGGCATTCGCCGAAATGTCCACCGGCCCTTCAGGTGCGCAGCAGCCCCATCTGGGTGGCTTCGTACACCGCCTCGCCGCGCGAGTGCACCGCCAGCTTGCGGTAGATCTTCTTGATGTGGGCAGTGACGGTGTGCGGCGAGATGCCGAGGATCTCGCCGATCTCATTGAAGCTCATGCCCTTGGCGAGCAGCTGCAGGATCTCGGTCTCGCGCGCCGACAGCGGGTTGTTCTCCGGCATCGGGCCGCCGGGGCGGGTGTTGCCGCTGCCGCCGCCGATGCGGTTGCGGATCGCGCGCAGCACGCTGCGGGCCACCACCGGGCTGACTGGCGAGCCGCCGGCGCGCAGCAGACGGATGCACGAGACCACGTCGGCCGGCGTCGAGTCCTTCAGGATGTAGCCGGTGGCGCCGGCCTCGATCGCCGAGACGACGTGCTGCTCGTCGCCGAAGACGGTGACGACCATGATGTCGACGTCGGGCCGCTTGGTGCTGACCTGCCGGATCAGGTCGGTGCCGTTGCCATCCGGCAGCCCGAGGTCGATCAGCATGACGTCGAACTTGGTCCGGTCGATCAGCTCCTGCGCCTCGCGCTTGTTGGCCGCCACGCCGACGAGCTCCAGCGTGGGCTCGTTCTCGACGATCTGCTTGAAGCGCATCCGGAATTCCGGCTCGTCTTCGACGATCAGTACGGTGGTTTTGTCGCTGCTCATGCCGATGCTCGCTCTCTGGCGGTCACTGACTGGGATGCCACGCTTTTTCAGACACTTGGCGCGCAGTCTCGGGTTGCGCGGCCATTCTAACCACGAGCCTGCGCGCGGTCATTGCGCGCCCTGGCCTAGCGGAAATCGATTAGCACGGCTCACGCATCATGGCGACAGCCGCACTCGCGCCCAGCCCTGCGGGGTGCGCGTGTACTGAAGGCGGTCGTGCAGCCGCGACGGCCGCCCTTGCCAGAACTCGAAGACCTCAGGGGCGACCCGGTAGCCGCCCCAGTGCGGCGGCCGCTTCGGGTGCAGGCCGTGGCGCAGACCCGCCTCGGCCGCCTGCGCCATCAGCCAGGCCTTGCTCGGGATCGGCCGGCTTTGCGGCGAGGCCCAGGCGCCGATCCGGCTGGCCAGCGGCCGGCTGGCGAAGTAGGCGTCGGATTCGGCCTCGGCCACCCGCGCCACCGTGCCCTCGATGCGCACCTGACGCTCCAGTTCGGGCCAGAAGAACAGCAGCGCCGCCCGCGGGTTGGCGGCCAGCTCCTGGCCCTTGCGGCTCTCGTAGTTCGTGTAGAAAACGAAGCCGGCGTGGTCGAAGCCCTTCAGCAGCACCACCCGGGCCGAGGGCCGGGCCTGGGCGTCGGCGGTGGCCAACGTCATCGCGTTCGGCTCCGGCAGCTTGGAGGCCAGCGCCTCGTCCCACCAGCGCGAGAACTGCCGGAACGGATCCTCGTCGGCGTGCGCCTCGTCGAGCGCCTCGCGCATGTAGTCCTTGCGCAGCTGCGAAATGTCCATGGTGCGGCGCAGTTTACGGGCCGGCGGCGCGGCGCTCGGCGCGGTGCAGCAGGCGCTCGAGGTGAGGATCGCGCAGCCCCGCCTCACGCAGTGCCGCCACCGTGCGCTGCAGATAATCGAGGCTGCTGCCCTTGATTCCGCGCGCGGTGGCCAGGATCTCGACCTGGTCCTGCTCAGGCAGATCGCCGCAATAGTTGGCCGCGTCGCGGCGCACGATGAAGGCTAGCGCCGGCACCACGCGGCCGTTGCGCCGGTGCGCCCGCACCCAGGTCGGGCGGTACGAGCCGAGAAACATCTCCCGCTCCCACAGCTGGCGGAACACGTCGGGTACACGCTCGGCGGCGATGCGGTAGGCCATGCCGAGGCACGAGCCGCCGCGGTCCAGCCCGGCGACGATGCCGGGGCGTTCCGGCGTGCCGCGATACAGCAGCGAGCGCAGGCAGAGCCGGCGGTGAAAGCCGTGCACGCGCGCCGGCTCGCGTGCGGTGAACTCGAACTCCGGCTTCCAGATCAGCGAGCCGTAGCCGAACACCCACAGCGCCGTGTGGCCGTCCCAGTGCGCCAGCGCGGCGGCGAGCGAGGCCTGCAACTGCGCCTCGGTCCAGCGGGCGGGGCTGTTGGTCGTCATCGATCCGCGGGGGATTCGAACGTCATGATCGTGCGCCGATTCGTGCCCAGGCGGTCAGCCGGTCTCGGCGTCCGGCCCGCCGCGACGACTCGCGCCACGGCGGCGCCAGGGCGGCTCCGGGCCAGGCCCGCGCACGGGCCCGCGGCGGTGACCCGCTGTACTGCGTCGGTGTTCTCGCCGGCGGCTGGCTGCGCGTGATCGGGCGCGCCTGGATCGACCGCCAACCCTACGACCCAGCCCGCCATCGCGCCGCCCATCTGCCGCTCGTCACGGTTGGGGTTGGCACCGGGCGCCCGTGGATCGACCGCAAACCTTATGACCGCGACGCCAACGGCGCGCTCCAAGCGGTGCTCGAGCCCGACGGGGGTCGACACGGGATCTCTCATGCCTGCCCGCGCGCGATGCGCCGCGCGGCCAGCCCCGCGGCCAGCAGCACCGCCGCCATCAGCAGGAACACCACGCGTGCGCCGAGCAGGCTGCCGGCGGCGCCGAAGACCAGCGGCAGCATCACGTGGCTGCCGTTCATCAACGTCGTGCGCAGGCCGAGCGCCTCGCCGACGCGGCCGGGCGGCGAGCAGGCGTGCAGCAACGACATCACGTTGGGCATCGCCGCGCCTAGCCCCAGCCCGAGCAGGAAGGCGCACGCCGCCAGCGGAATGGCCGAGCCGAACCAGGGCATCAGCGCGAAGGCCAGCGCGGCGGCCAGCAGCGTGAAGGTCAGCACCTGCCACTCGCGCAGGCGCCGCGACAGCGCCGGCATGGCCAGGCGGATGGCAAAGGTGGCCACCGCGAAGCTGCCGAGCACCAACCCGATCTCCGAGGCCGACAGGCCGACCGCGGTGCCGTGCACCGGGATCATGAAGGTCTGCAGGTCCCACGACATCGACACCAGCACGACCGCCACCAGCACGTTGCGCAGGTCAGGCACAGTGAGCAGCTCGAACATCGGCCGCGGCTCGACCGTCGGCGGTGCCGCGGGTCGCGACGGCAGCCCGTGGCGGTAGCGGTAGAGCAGGGCGCCGTTGGCCAGCGTCAGCAGCGTGGCCGCCGCGAAGGCGGCGCGGTGGCCAGCGGCGTCGATGAGCACGCC
>CALGWX010000365.1 GCA_937936215.1 uncultured Burkholderiaceae bacterium
TGCGTCGCGCGGTCTGCCTGCGCCGACGCAGCGTCTCTTGTTCTGAGAAGTTGTTAAGATTTCGTCGCGGGCGGCCTGCCGGCTAGGCGCACGCAGCCGCAGGGCCGAGACCTATCAGGCAGATCGGCGAGGCCCGCAAACGAAGTTTGGGCGCAGGCTCACATCGGCGCAGCCGATGTGAAGCGAAGCGAAGCGGCCGCAGCCAGCGCCGCGCAACGACGCCAGCGGGCCGCGCAGTAGAAAGATTCACAACTTCTGAGAGTTCGCCGGCGGGTCGCTCGCGCGGAACTTGCCGAGGGACGGGCTCCGAACCGCGCGAGCGCAGCGCGCCCGCCACGACGATGGTTGCACCGGACAAGTACACGGCGGAAAAGATCCTCTGGATCCATCCGTGGGCGCCGAACCTGTTCTCCTTCCGGCTGACGCGCTTCGCCGGCTTCCGCTTCGTGCCGGGGCAGTTCGCGCGCCTGGGCGTGACGAAGCCCGACCCGAACAACCCGAAGAACCCCAGCGGCGAGAAGATCGTCTGGCGCGCCTACTCGATCGTCTCCGCCGACTACGACGAGTACCTGGAGTTCTACTCGATCGTCGTGCCTGGCGGCGAGTTCACCTCGGAGCTGGCGCGGCTAAAGGTCGGCGACACGGTGTACGTTGAGAAGACCAACTACGGCTTCCTGACGCTCGACCGCTTCGAGGGCGGCGCCGACCTGTGGATGCTCGCCACCGGCACCGGGCTGGCGCCGTTCCTCTCGATGCTGTGGGATCCGCGCACCTGGGATCTGTACGAGAACCTGATCCTCGTGCACAGCGTGCGCTACCCGAACGAACTGGCGTACGCGGAGACGATCGAGGGCTTTCGCACCCATGAACTGTTCGCCGAGATGGGCCACAAGCTGCGCTACGTGCGCGCGGTGACGCGGGCGAAAGTCCCCGGCGCGCTCGACCGCCGCATCCCGGCCGCGATCGAGGACGGCTCGCTGGAAGCGGCGGCCGGCGTCCGCTTCGACCACCAGCGGTCGCGGATCATGATCTGCGGCAACCCCGAGATGGTCGACGACACGCGCAAGCTGCTGGCCAGCCGCGGCTACAAGACCTCGCGCCGCGGCGCGCCTGGCCACCTGGCCGTCGAAAACTACTGGTAAGCGGCGCGCGAGCCGCCCAACTCCACCCTTACGTTATTCTCCGCCGTCGCCGTCGTCGGCAGCGCGCGTCGCAGCGCCATGCCGGCGCCGGCCGGCACCACGCCGCGAACGGCGAAACCGGAGAGGACGCAGCGCCGAGATCGGGATGCTGTATCACCTGCACGAATTGCAGCGCCGCCTGATGAACCCGCTTTCGGTGTGGGCGCAGGCGACCGCGGAGCTGTTTTCCAACCCCTACAGCCCGCTCGCGTACACGCCGATGTCGCGGCGGCTCGCCGCCGGCTATGACGTCCTGCACCGGCTCGGCAAGCGTTACGAGAAGCCCGCGTTCGGGCTGCGCACGACGCCCGTCAACGGCACCGAAGTGGCGGTGACCGAGGAGATGGACCTCGACAAGCCGTTCTGCAAGCTGCTGCACTTTCGCCGCGAGCTGCCGCCGCGGCGCCGGCGGCCGGCCGACCCGCGCGTGCTGGTGGTGGCGCCGCTGTCGGGGCACCATGCCACGCTGCTGCGCGACACCGTGCGCGCGCTGCTGCCCGAGCACGACGTGTGGATCACCGACTGGGTCGACGCGCGGCTGGTGCCAGTGTCCAAGGGGCCGTTCCACCTCGACGACTACGTCGACTACGTGCGCGAGTTCATCACCTTCCTCGGCCCCGACCTGCACCTGATCTCGGTGTGCCAGCCGACGGTGCCGGTGCTCGCGGCGGTATCGCTGATGGCGAGCGACCGCGACCCGCACCTGCCGAAGTCGATGACCATGATGGGCGGCCCGATCGACACGCGCCGTAACCCGACCGCGGTCAACGCGCTGGCCACGCGCAAGAACTTCTCCTGGTTCGAGAACAACGTCATCTTCACGGTGCCGTCGTCGCACCCCGGCTACCTGCGCAAGGTCTACCCGGGCTTCCTGCAGCACGCCGGCTTCGTGGCGATGAACCCGGACCGGCACCTGAAGTCGCACTGGGACTACTACCTCGACCTGGTCAAGGGCGACCTGGACGACGTCGAGGCGCACCGCGCCTTCTACGACGAGTACAACGCCGTCATCGACCTGCCGGCCGAGTACTACCTCGACACGATCCGCATCGTGTTCCAGGAGCACCGCCTGCCCAAGGGGACCTGGGACGTGCGCGGCAAGCGGGTGCGGCCGCAGGACATCCGCACGGTGGCGCTGTTCACCGTCGAAGGCGAACTGGACGACATCTCTGGCAGCGGCCAGACGCAGGCGGCGCACGACCTGTGCAGCGGCATCCCGAAGAGCAAGAAGCGGCACCTTACTGCCGAGGGCGCCGGCCACTACGGCATCTTCTCGGGGCGTCGCTGGCGCGAGATGATCTACCCGCGCATCCGCGACTTCATCCGCGAGCACGACTGACGCCGCTGCGGCCGGGCGCTCGTGACCCTGGTCGCCCGCGGCGACGCCGCAGCGCGCTTTCGACGCTAGCCGCAGTTCACGTCCTGCGACGCGGTGCACGCCCCCAGCGCGCGGCCAGGCGCGAAGGGCGTCGCCCGAAGCGGTCGGCGCGCGGTGATGTACGCCTCCTGCACTCACGTCCGTCGTACCGGCGCGCCCGGCGCCGGTGCCCAGGCCACGCCGCCGTAACGCGCCCCGTCGGCGCTGGGGCGGCCACCGCCACGCGTCTCGTCCAGGCTGGGGCGGCCGCGGGCCCTGCGCCACCGCCCCGCCCGGCGGTCGCCTCCCCTTCGACACCCCTTAGCGAATCCACTGTCCGCCCTTGGACACCCCCTCGGGGAGCAGCTGTCCGCCCTTCGCTGCCCCCCAGCGCCGGCGCCGATGCAGGCCGCAGGCGTTACAGTTGCCGCAATGGAAATTCCGAGCCTCGCCGACCGAATTGACGCGCTGCTGCCGCAGACCCAGTGCACGAAATGCGGTCACGCCGGCTGCCGACCCTACGCCGAGGCAATCGCCGCCGGCCGCGCCGAGATCAACCAGTGCCCCCCGGGCGGCGCCGCCGGCATCGCGAAGATCGCCGCGGCTCTCGGCCGGGCGCCGCTGCCGCTGAATCCCGCCCATGGCGTCGAGCAGCCGCTGCGCGTGGCGGTGATCGACGAGGCGCTCTGCATCGGCTGCACGCTGTGCATCCAGGCCTGCCCAGTCGACGCGATCGTGGGCGCACCGAAGCTGATGCACACCGTGCTGGCCTCGGCGTGCACCGGCTGCGACCTGTGCCTGCCGCCCTGCCCGATGGACTGCATCGCCATGGTGCCGGTCGAGCCGCCGCGCGCGTGGACGGCCGCCGACGCCGCCGCGGCGCGGGCGCGCTTCGAGGCGCGCGGCAGGCGCCTGGCGCGGGAACGGGTGCAGCGCGAGGAGCGGCTCGCCGCCAAGGCGGTCGCCAAGCTCGACGAACTGGACGCCCGCGACGACCTCTCGGCCGCGGAGCTGGAGCGCAAGAAGGCGGTCGTCCGCGCCGCGATCGAGCGCGCGCGGGCGCGGCGCGCGCAGGCCGCCGCCACGAGCCGCCGATGAACGCCGAAAAGCGGCGCGCCATCTTCGAGGCGCTGCGCGCGGCAAACCCGCAACCGACCACGGAACTCGAGTACCGCACGCCGTTCCAGCTGCTGGTGGCAGTGGTCCTGTCGGCACAGGCGACCGACCGCAGCGTCAACCAGGCCACACGGCGGCTGTTCGCCGATGCGCCGACGCCGCAGGCCATCGCCGCGCTCGGCGAGGAAGGGCTGATCCCCTACATCCGCACCATCGGCCTGTATCGCACCAAGGCGAAGAACGTGGCGCAACTGGCGCGCATCCTCCTCGAGCAGCATGGCGGCGAAGTGCCGCGCAGCCGCGAGGCGCTTCAGGCGCTGCCGGGCGTGGGCCGCAAGACCGCCAACGTGGTGCTGAACACCGCCTTTGGCGAGCCGACAATCGCGGTGGACACGCACATCTTCCGCGTCGCCAACCGGACCGGCCTGGCGCCGGGCAAGAACGTAACGGAAGTCGAGCGTCGGCTGGAGAAGTTCGTGCCGGCGGAGTTCCGCAAGGACGCGCACCACTGGCTGATCCTGCACGGCCGCTACGTCTGCAAGGCGCGCAAGCCCGAGTGCTGGCGCTGCCCCATGGCGCCCTGGTGCGAGTTCCGCCGCAAGACGCCGGCGCCCGCATCGACCGGACGGTAAGGCGGTGTTCAACCCCAGCCGCAACGACGTGCGCCGCTTCTTCTGCGGCGTGTGGCGCAAGCACGCGCAAGGCGCGCTGCTCACGCCGCTGGAGGCGGCGGCGCTGAAGTGGGTCGAGGCGCACCCCGAGTACCACGCGCTGCTCGCTGACGAAGAACGGGCGCTGGCCGAGGAGTACAGCGTCGAGCGCGGCCAGACCAATCCGTTCCTGCACCTGTCGATGCACCTGGCGCTCGATGAGCAACTGTCGATCGACCAGCCGATCGGCATCGTCGCCGTGTTTCGCCGCCTGGCGGCGCGCGCCGGCGACGAGCACGAGGCCGCGCACCAGGCGATGGAGTGTCTGGCCGAGATCATCTGGGGCACGCAGCGCGGCGTCCTGCCGCCCGACGCCGAGGCGATCAACGCCGCTTACCTGGATTGCCTGCGGCGGCAGGCCGGCAAATGAAAACGGGCGCCATTGGCGCCCGTTCCAACGGCCCAGTGGGGGGCTATTTGCGATGCGTCAGCGGCCCGGGCAGCGAGCCGTAGTACGCGGCGAGGTTCTGCATGTCCGCCTTGGTCAGCGGCTTGGCGATCGCGCCCATGATGGCGTTCTTGCGCGCGCCCGTGTGGTAGTCGTTCAGGGCCTTGAACAGGTAGTCCGGATACTGGCCGGCGAGCTTCGGATAGCTCGGATCGGTCGGCGTCTTGCCGTCCTTGCCGTGGCAGGCGGCGCACTGGGCGTCGGCGAGCTTGGCGCCGGCGGCGATGTCGGCGGCGAGCGCACCCTGGGTGGCAAGCAGCGCGAACGCGGCGATGGCGAGTGACTTATTCATGGGTCGACCTCAGTTTACTTCGACGCCGCGCCGCGCTCGGCGTAGTAGGCGGCGATGTCGACGATCTGCTTGTCGGTCAGCGTCTTGGCGATGCCGGTCATCGTCGGGTGGCTGCGCTCGCCCTTGGCGTAGGCGCGCAGCGCGGCCTCGAGGTACCCCGCCGACTGGCCCGCGATCTTCGGCACGCGGTGCACGTGCGGGAAAGAGGACTGGTAACCGGGAATCGAGTGGCAGCCGGTGCACATCGAGATGTACGGCTCGGCCGCCTTGGGGTCGCCGGCCGGCTGCTGCGCCGAGGCCACTGATGCCGCGGCCAGGGCGATGACAAACAGAATTCGCTTCATTGCGGACGAGGGTCGAGTTGAGGGGTGCCGATGACCGCGACGGTCGCGAAGCCACGGGGCCGGCGGCGCAAAGCGCGCGGATTCTAACGGAGGCTCGCGCCGTGCTGTCGAGCGGACCGACGACGCACGCGTCGCGGCGCGCCGGGCCCGCAGCGCAGCCCGGGCGCCGAAAGGGCGCAGGGCCGACACAGGGCCCCCTCCGTATACTGGTTGCGAGCCGCCGCCGGAAGCCCCCCATGCCCCCTCAGCCCGCCGCCGCCCGCTTCGAGGGCACCAGTACCTACGTCGCCACCGATGACCTGAAGCTCGCGGTCAACGCGGCGCTGACGCTGCAGCGGCCGCTGCTGATCAAGGGCGAGCCGGGCACCGGCAAGACCATGCTCGCAGAGGAAGTGGCGCGCGCCCTGGACATGCCGCTGCTGGCCTGGCACATCAAGAGCACCACCAAGGCGCAGCAGGGTTTGTACGAATACGATGCCGTCAGCCGCCTGCGCGACTCGCAGCTCGGCGACGACCGCGTCCACGACATCGCCAATTACATCGTCCGCGGCGTGCTGTGGCAGGCCTTCGAGTCCGAGCGGCCGACGGTGCTGCTGATCGACGAGATCGACAAGGCCGACATCGAGTTCCCCAACGACCTGCTGCGCGAGCTCGACCGCATGGAGTTCTACGTCTACGAGACCCGGCAGACGGTCAAGGCGCGGCACCGGCCGCTGGTGGTGATCACCAGCAACAACGAGAAGGAGCTGCCCGACGCCTTCCTGCGCCGCTGCTTCTTCCACTACATCCGCTTTCCGACTAAGGAGACGATGCAGGCGATCGTCGACGTGCACTTCCCTGGCCTGCGCCGCGAGCTGCTGGCCAACGCGATGGCCGTCTTCTTCGCCATGCGCGAGGTGCCGGGGCTGAAGAAGAAGCCGTCGACCTCCGAGCTGCTCGACTGGCTGAAGCTGCTGGTGGCCGAGCAGATCCCCGCCGAGGCGCTGCGCGCCAAGGACGACAAGCTGTTCGTGCCGCCGCTGGCCGGCGCCCTGCTGAAGAACGAGCAGGACATGCACCTGTTCGAGCGGCTGGTGTTCATGGCCCGCAACAACCGCTGAGGCAGGGAGGCGGTCGGTGCGGCGGCGCGTTGCCCACCTAAGCGGGAGGGAGACCGCCGGGGGCTCCGGCGCCGATGGGCTCGGCTCGCCCAACGCCGGCAACCGGTTGCGTTCCCCGCGCCGTGGCGCCGACCTCATGGCGCCGGCCTGCCCCGCGACGGCGTGCCGATGATCCCGCCGGCGCCGGTCACGCTCGAAGGCCACGGTGTGCGCCTGGAGCCGCTGGCGCGCGACCATCACGACGGCCTGGTCGCGGCGGCGTGCGACGGCGAGCTGTGGTCGCTGTGGTTCACCTCGGTGCCGTCGCCCGAGCAGACGCATGCCTACATCGCGGCGGCGCTGGCCGGGCAGGACGCCGGCCACATGCTGCCGTGGGCGGTGCGCGATCTGGCCACCGGGCGGCTCGTCGGCTCGACCCGCTTCCACGACATCGTGCCGGCGATCGACCGGGTCGAGATCGGCTACACGTGGTACGCGCGCCGCTGCCAGCGGACGCACGTGAACACCGCCTGCAAGCGGCTGCTGCTCGGCCACGCGTTCGACACCCTCGGCTGCCGGGTCGTGGGCCTGCGCACGGACAACTTCGACTTCAGGTCCCAGGCCGCCATCGAGGCGCTCGGCGCCAAGAAGGACGGCGTGATCCGCCACCACGCCGCGCGCCGCGACGGCAGCGTTCGCGACACGGTGATGTACAGCATCCTCGCCGCCGAGTGGCCGGACGTGAAGCGGCATCTCGACTCGCGGCTGGCGCGGCACGCCGCGGCCCATCACGGCAGGGGGCGACAGTGAGCCACGGCTTGGATCCTCGCCGCTGCCGCCTCGGCGCGGCGCGATCGCCTGCGACCCGCCTGCCCCGCAGGCGGCGAGCCATCGAGGAGCCCGCGCCATGCTGATCAACTTCTTCTACCACCTGCGCGCCTCTCGGCTGCCGGTGTCGATCAATGAGCTGCTGACCCTGCTCGCGGCGCTGAAGCGGGACGTGATCGGCCCGTCGATCGACGAGTTCTATTTCCTCGCGCGCGCCACGCTGGTCAAGGACGAGGCCAACTACGACAAGTTCGACCGCGCCTTCGGTGAGTTCTTCAACGGCCTTCAGCGCGCCTCCGGGCTGCTAAAGGAGATCCCGGAGGAGTGGTTCAAGGACGTGCTCGCCCGCGAGTTCACGCCGGAGGAACTGGCGCGGCTCGAAGCGCTGGGCTGGGACCGGCTGATGGAGGAATTCCGCAAGCGGCTCGAAGAGCAGGACGAGGCGCACCACGGCGGCAACAAGTGGATCGGCTCGGGCGGCACCTCGGCGTTCGGCCACGGCGGCCGCCATCCCGAGGGCATCCGCATCGGCGGGCCGAGCAAGGGCAACCGCAGCGCCGTGAAGGTGTGGGAGGCGCGCGCTTACCGCGACTACGACGACGAGGTCGAGATCGGCACCCGCAACATCAAGGTCGCGCTGCGCCGGCTGCGGCGCTTCGCCCGCGAGGGCGCCGAGCTCGAGCTCGACCTGCACGACACCATCGAGTCGACGGCGAAGAACGCCGGCTGGCTGGACCTGAAGCTGGTGCCCGAGCGGCACAACGCGGTGAAGGTGCTGATGCTGCTAGATATTGGCGGCACGATGGACGAGCACATCCGCCGCGTCGAGGAGCTGTTCTCGGCGGCGAAAGCCGAGTTCAAGCACCTCGAGTTCTATTACTTCCACAACTGCGTCTACGAGCGGCTGTGGCGCAACAACCGCCGTCGCTTTGCCGAGAAGTTCGACACCGCCGACGTGCTGCGCAAGTACAACCCCGACTACAAGCTGATCTTCGTCGGCGACGCGACGATGAGCCCTTACGAGATCCTGCAGCCGGGCGGCAGCGTCGAGCACAACAATCCCGAGGCCGGCGCGGTGTGGCTGCAGCGGCTGACGCAGTATTTTCCGAAGCACGTGTGGATCAACCCCGAGCCGGAGGGGCTGTGGCAATACCGGCAGTCGATCGCGCTGATCCGCCAGCTGATGGGCGAGAGGATGTACCCGCTGACGCTGGAGGGGCTGACGCGGGCGATGCGCACGCTCAGCAAGTAAACGGCGCGATGGGCGCTTGCTCGGCGAAATCGAGCGCCGCGGCGAGGCGGCGACCGCGACCACGGAAGCCTGGCGGCCGGCGTGGCCGCGACTGCGCCTATTGCAGCTTGGCGGCCACCGTCGTAGCGATGGGATCGCCCGTCGTCGGCGCCTTGGTGACGCCGATCTTCTCGGCCAGCTCCTCGGCGCGCTTCGGCGAGCGCTCCAGTTCGCCGACGACGCGGTCGACCGCCCGCTTCATCAGGGGCTCGGCCTCGAGCGGCTTCAGCCAGCCCTGCTTGAGGTACGACTTGATCGACTCCGGCGACAGCACGCGCGCATTCTTGTCGTCGCCGGCGCTGAACATGAACAGCGTGCGCAGCGGGCTGATCCAGCGCAGCTTGACCTTGATGGTCTGGCTGCCGTCGTAAAGGCTGAACCAGTCGCCGCGCTGCCAGCTGGCGATCTGCTCCTCGAAGTCCGCGTCCTGCTCGAAGCTCGTCGCCGGCACGTTGGGCAGCGGCTCGGCGATCACCAAGGGCGCCGCATGCGCCTCGGCCGCGCGCCGCACCGCGTTGGCGCTGACGCGCACGCCGGCGGCGGCGTTCAGCGGCACCGAGCTGGTGATGTGCATCTGCTCCAGCTTCTGCCGCAGGTCGCCAGTGGCCACCCGCGACTTGATGTACGTGGCCTGGTCGACCGGCCGCACCGCGATCGCGTGCGACGCCATCAGCTGCTTGAGGAAAGCCTGCTGCTCGTCCTGGCCCATGCGCGCCAGCGCCATGCCGTCGCGCAGCACGCGCGTCATCTCGGGGATCAGGGCAACCAGCCGCTTGCGCTCCTCGGCCGAGACCTTCGGCTGCACGCTCCAGACGACGTCGTGGATGACCTGCCGGAAAGCCTTGGAGAAGCCCGGCGTCTTCTCGTCGCGCAACGTGGCGGTCACCAAAGCCTGCACCCAAGGGCCGACCAGGAACTCGCGCAGGTAAGGCTCCAGTTCCACGTGCTCGAAGGCGCGCCGCACCTGGATCGTCGTGTTGATGACCAGCACCTCGCGCTTTTCGGCCTCCTCGAGGGCCGCCTTGGCGCGTGCGATTGGGTCGGTCTCACGCGTCGGCATCTCGGCGATGAACTTCTCGAATTCCTCCAGCAGCTGCTCGAAGGTGCCGACGTCCTTGTCGAAGCGCTCGAGCACCTGCTGCACGACGCGCTCGACCTCGGCCTTATAGCGTTGGTTTTCGTCGCCGTACGGCTCCCAGCCGGCGGCCGTCGATGCCAGCCGGTCGATCAGCCGCCGTGCCGGGTGCGCGCTGGACGCAAAGAATTCGGCGTCGGTCAAGGCCACCTTCAGCACCGGGAACTGCAGCCGCGACAGCACCGCCTTGATCTCGACCGGCACCTGCTTGTCCTGCAGCACGTGCTCGAACAGCATGCCGACGATCTCAATCGTCAGCTTGTCGACGGTGCGGGTCGACTTGGCCAGCAACACGTCGCGCCAGGCGTGGGGCTCGGCCGACGCCGGAACGGCACCTGCAGCCCCCGCCACGGCGGCGCCGGCGGCGCCGCTTACGGTCGGCGGCCCCAAGCCGGCGCCCGCCAGATCGGGCAACACGGTCGAACCCGCCGGCCACCGCGTCGACGCACCAAGCGAGCGCGCCGCTTCCTCGGCCCCCATCCGCTGCATTTCACTGATCGCTGCCAGCAGGTCGGGCGGCGGCTGTCCGGCCGCGGGCAGCGCCACCGGCGGCGGACCACCGCGTGTGCTGGCGCTCATGCGCTGCAGCATATTGTCCAGCGATGCTTGCACCTCGGCGACGGTCGCCCAAGCGGAACCGCCCGTGTGCTCGAAGCCACCGCCATTCAGGGTCCTCGGCGGCGCCGGCACGCCGCTAACCCGGGGCACCTCGTCCATCCAACCCAACCGACGCGTCGCCGAGCCTTGCGTCGTCGGATCTGAGGAAGACCCCGCCACTGTCCCGATCCCTTGGACGGTCGTGGCGCCCAACGACGACCGCCCGAGCGACTGCCGCAGCGCCTTGTCGCGGCGCACTTCGCTGGCGTCGAGACGATGCTTGCGGAAGTGCTCGCGCAGCCCATCGAGGACGCTTCCCAGCGCACCGGCCATCGGGGCTTCCATGGCGGCGAGAAACGCCTCCCATCCGCCCGCCTCCAGACCCGAGTCGCGGCCAGCCGCCAGCAACGCGCGCAGGCACACCTCGGGGGTCAACGGATCGTCATCGGGTCGCAGGGTTTCACGGGCGGCCAGATGCGCGACGATAAGATGGATGTCGCCGAGTCTGGCCTCCAGCGCACCACGCATCCGCCGCGCCACCTTGGAGACGACGATGTCGGGAGCGGCCGCGTCGTCGTCGACGAGCGACAGCGACTCGGCCGAGATCTTGGCTGCTTTCGCCGCCGGCTTGTCGCGCGCAAACAGCCGGCCGATAAGGTCTGCCTGTTCCTGCTTGAGCCGATCACCAAAGGCGCGACGCAACTCTTCCCGGCCGCTCGACAGCAGCCGCTTGGCGCCCGCGTCGCCCCCGTCAGCGCGCGAGTTCAGCTTCTCCAGCGCCGGCGCCAGCATGCCCGGCAGCGCCGCGATCAGCTGCTCAGCCAGCATCGCCGCGCTGGAGCGCAGCAACTCCGCCGCCTGTACCGGCGACAAACTGGGCAACGACGTGTTCGGGCTCGTCATCGTTTCACTGGCCTCGCGCGGAGCCTCGGCGCTCGTCGACCGCGCCCGGATCACTGCCAGAACGCAAGCGCCTCAAGCCTCGTCAACGAAGTGAGCCCATTCTAAGCACTCGATCCCCGACTCCATCGAGATGGCGCAGTACCGCCTTCGGACTAGGGCTCAAATATGAAGCCTAGGCAAGTCATCGCCTGCGCGGCGCAGCCCCGCGACCCATCGCTGTGCCGGCAGGCCGTGATCGCGCTCGACCTGCCGCGCCCGCGCCGCGAGGTCCGCCCACGACACAACGAGCGGCGGCCCGGCGAAGGCGAGCACGACACGGTTGCCAGCGTCGGCTTCCGGCAGCACCAAGATCCGGCCATCGAAGGCGGCGGCGATGCGCGCGTGGCTGGGCTCGAAGCCACGGCCGAAGAGGTTGAACGCCGCCACGCCCGGGGCCCGCAGCAGACGCCGGCAGGAGGCGTAGAACGGCTCGTCGTCGAGCAC
>CALGWX010000366.1 GCA_937936215.1 uncultured Burkholderiaceae bacterium
GCGGCGGCGCGCCTCGGCGATCACGAGACGGCGGCGCGTCCACGCCTGCCAGAGCAGCGCGAGGCCGGCCGCGGCCATCACGGCGCCGGCGATGTTGGCGATGCTGTCCATGCGTGCCGTCCTCCTGCGGCCATCCTGCCCCGTCCGCGTGGGCTGATGCCAGGGGGTCGTCGCGCTGCGCCGCGCGCACGCCTTCAGGCGCTGCTGCGGCCCATGAGGTCGCGGCGCTCGAGGCGGGTGAACAGCTCCACCAGCGCGCCGACGCGCGTCTCGATCGGGCCGCCCAGGCTGCGCGGGCGCGGCGCGGGTGCCTTGGCGACCGCCTCCACCAGGAAGCGCGTGGCCTCGAGCGGCGGGGCGGGCCGGCGTTCGCACCAGCGCGGCGGCGCGGCAAGGCCGGCAGCGGCAAGCCACGCCTTCCGCCCGGCCGGCACGACAGCGCGCGCACCGACCGAATCGCCGCCTGCGCGGGCGACGCGGCGGCCGATCTCGGCGTAGATGCGCGACGCGGCGCCGATCGCGGCGCGGCAATCCTGCGGCAGGGCTGCGATGCCCGGCTCGGCGCGGGCGTAGAGGTCGTTCGCGCGGGCGAGCAGGCGCAGCACCACCTCGCCGAGCGCCGGGCTGTAGGTGGGCGCGGCGAGGAAGGCATCGGCGTCCACGCCCGCCTCGGCCAGCCAGTCGAGCGGCAGGTAGAGGCGGCCGGCGCGCGCATCCTCGCCGACGTCGCGCGCGATGTTCGTCAGCTGCATCGCGACGCCGAGGTCGCAGGCGCGGGCGATTCGCGGCGCGTCGCGCACGCCCATCAGGATCGCCATCATCGCGCCGACCGCGGCGGCGACGCGCGCGGCGTAGGCCTCGACGGCGGCGAGGTCGGGGTAGCGGCGGCCCTCGGCATCCCAGGCGAAGCCCTCGATCAGCGCCTCGGGCAGAACGCGCGGGATGACGTGATGGCGCACGACGGCCGCGAAGGCACGGTCGGCGGGGTGCGGGTAAGGGTCGCCGGCATAGGCGCGGTCGAGCCGCTCCGACAGCGCGGCGAGTGCCTCGCAGCGCTGATCGGGCGGGCAGAGGTCCACCGCGTCGTCGGCGAGCCGGCAGAAGGCGTAGAGCGCGGTCGCCGGTTCCCGCACGCGCTTGGGCAGCAAGAGCGACGCCGCGTGGAAGGACTTCGATCCGCCGCGCAGCATCTCTCGGCAGGCGGCGAGGTCGGCGGCGGTCGGCTCAGGCAAGCGCATCAGCATGCGGCACCACCTCGTCGAGGACCTTGGCGGAGGAAATGACGCCAGGAAGCCCGGCGCCGGGATGCGTGCCGGCACCGACCAGGAAGAGCCGCTCCACCTCCTCGCTGCGGTTGTGCGGACGGAACCAGGCGGACTGGAACAGCACGGGTTCCAGGCCGAAGGCGCAGCCATGCGGCGCAAGCAGCCGGTCGCGGAAGTCGAACGGCGTCATGATCCGCTGGGTGACGATGCTGGCCTCGAGCCCCGGCAGCAGCGTGCGTTCGAGGAAGGCCGAGATGCGGCGGCGATAGGGCTCCGCCAGCGCCGCCCAGTCGAGCCCCGAGCGCAGGTTCGGCACCGGTGAAAGCACGTAGAACGCATCGCAGCCCTCGGGCGCCATCGCAGGGTCGGTCGCGGTCGGGCGATGGAGGTAGAGCGAAAAGTCCTCCGCCAGCACCTTGGCGGTGAAGATGTCGTGCAGCAGCTCGCGGTAGCGCGGGCCGAGCAGGATGGTGTGGTGCGGCACCGCGTCGTAGCGGCGGCGCGTCCCGAAATACCAGACGAACAGGCTCATGGAGTAGCGCGCGCGGTCAAGCTTCGCATCCGTCCAGCGCCTGCGGCGGTGCGCGGGTGAAAGAAGCCTGCCGTAGGTGGTGGCGGAATCGGCGTTGGAGACCACGATGTCCGCGGCGATGGTTTCGCCCGAGGCGAGGCGCACGCCGGTGGCGCGGCCGTTCTCGACGGTGATCTCGGCGACGTCGGCCTTGAGGCGCAGCGTGCCGCCCTGGCCGCGGATGAGGCCGAGAAGCCCCTGCACCAGCCGCCCGGTGCCGCCCATCGCCCAGTGCACGCCCCAGCGCGCTTCGAGGTGGGAGATCAGGCCATAGAGGGCGCTCGCCTGGAACGGATTGCCGCCGATCAGCAGCGGGTGGAAGGAGAAGGCGGTGCGCAGCCGCTCGTCGCGGAAGCAGGAGGCGGCGAGGGCGTGCACGCTGCGCCAGGCGGAGAGGCGGATGAGGTCGGGCGCCACGCGCAGCATGTCGGCGATGCTGCCGAAGGGCTTGTGGCCGAGCTGCTCGAAGCCGATGCGGCAGAGCTCCTCGCTCCTTGCCATGAAGCGGTCGTAGCCGGCGGATTCGCCCGGCGAGAGGCGCTCGATCTCGGCGCGCACGCGGGCGCGGTCGGCGCCGGCGGCGAAGGTGGAGCCGTCGGCGAAGCGGAGCGTGTAGAAGGGTTCGAGCGAACGGAGCTCGATGTCGTCCGACAGGCGTTTCCCGCAGAGGGACCAGAGCTCCTCGAGCACGAAGGGCGCGGTGATGATGGTCGGGCCGGCGTCGAAGGTGAAGCCGTCCTGCCGGTGCACGAGCGCGCGGCCGCCTGGCGCGTCGAGCCGTTCCAGCACCGTGACGCGGTAGCCGCGCGCGCCGAGCCGCACGGCGGCGGCGAGCCCGCCGAAGCCCGAGCCGATGACGACGGCGTGCGGCGCGTCGGCGCGTGCGGTGCCGGGGCGTTCGGGGCGGGAGAGCATCACCATGCGGGCGGTCTCCTCACGCGGCGGCCGCCTGGGCGGGGGGCAGGATCAGGCGCGCGACCTGCTGC
>CALGWX010000367.1 GCA_937936215.1 uncultured Burkholderiaceae bacterium
GCGAGGTCGGCTCGGCGCTGATCTGGATCACGCACGACCTGGCGGTCATCGCCGGGCTGGCCGACCGCGTCGCGGTGATGTATGCCGGCCGCATCGTCGAGGAAGGCGAGGTCGCCGACGTGCTCGATGCGCCGATGCACCCGTATACGCGCGGGCTGCTGGACTCGGTGCCGGCCAACAACGCCGGCGGCCGGCGCCTCAATCAGATCCCCGGCATGACGCCGTCGCTGCTCAAGCTCGCCCCCGGCTGTGCCTTCCGCGAGCGCTGCCGCTATGCCGCCGCGCGCTGCGGCGAGATGCCGGACCTGGCCACGCGGGGCCGCCGCCGCGTGCGCTGCCACTTCCCGCTGCCGGCGGCGGTGTTGATCGCCTGAGCCGATGGCCGAAGCGCTGCTCGAGTTTCGCGCCGTCTCCAAGCGCTTCGTCAAGCGGCTCGACGTGGTCGAGCGGCTGGCGCGCCGGCTCGGCGCGCAGGTGGCCGAGCACACCGTGCACGCGGTCGACCGGGTGAGCTTCGCGGTGCATCGGGGCGAGGTGGTCGGGCTGGTTGGCGAGTCCGGCTGCGGCAAGAGCACGCTCGGCCGCCTTGGCTGCGGCCTGCACGAGGCGAGCGACGGCGAGGTGCTCTACCGCGGCGTCAGCGTCACCGCGGGCGGCGGCAAGCGGCCGCCGGTGCAGATGATCTTCCAGGACCCGTTTGCCTCGCTGAACCCGCGCCTGCGCATCAGCGAGATCGTCGGCGAGGCGCCGCGCGTGCACGGCATCGTCGGCAAGCGCGAGGTGGCCGGTTACGTTGCCGAGCTGCTTGCGCGCGTCGGGCTGGACCCCAGCTACGCGCGCCGCTATCCGCACCAGTTCTCCGGCGGCCAGCGGGCGCGCATCGGCATCGCCCGCGCGCTGGCGGTGAAGCCGGAGTTCCTGATCTGCGACGAGGCGGTGGCGGCGCTGGACGTGTCGATCCAAGCGCAGGTGCTCAACCTGTTCATGGACCTGCGCGAGAGCCTGGGGCTGACGTATCTCTTCATCAGCCACGACCTCGGCGTGGTGCGGCACCTGTCGAACCGGGTGGTGGTGATGTACCTCGGCCGCGTGGTCGAGATCGCGGCCACCGAGGCGCTGTTCGACGCGCCGAACCACCCCTACACGCAGGCGCTGCTGGCGGAGGTGCCGCGCATCGACCGCAAGCGGCGCATCTTCGTGCCGATCAAGGGGGAGATCCCGTCGCCGCTGGCGCCGCCGCCGGGCTGCCACTTCCATCCGCGCTGCCCGCGGGCGATGCCGCGATGCTCGACCGACGCGCCGGCGCTGCGCGAGATCGCGCCGGGGCGGTGGTCGGCGTGCCACCTGAACGATTGAGGCGCCGAAGGCCGCCGCATCGACGCCGTGACGCCCGAACCGCTGCAACAGCACGGACCGCCGGCGGCGCGCCTGCCGCTGGTGCTCGACTCGCCGCACTCCGGCCGCGACTTCCCGGCCGATTTCGACGCGGTGGTCAGCGAGTTCGACCTGCGCGAGGGCGAGGACTGCTTCGTCGACGAGCTGTATCTGCCGGCGGCCGAATCCCTCGGCGTGCCTTTGCTGGCGGCGCTCTTTCCCCGCACTTACTTGGACGCCAACCGCCATCGCGGCGACATCGACCTGGAACTTATCGAAGGCGGCGTCTGGCCGCACGAGCACGTGCCGAGCGGCAAGAGCCGGATCGGCAAGGCCCTCATCTGGCGCACGCTCGACGACGGCCGCGCCATCTACGGCCGCCGGCTGCGGGTCGAGGAAGTGGTGGCGCGCATCGAGCGCTGCCACGCGCCGTATCACGCGCGGTTGCAGGCGCTGCTCGACGAGACCCACCGCCGCTTCGGCGCCGTCTATCACCTGAACTGCCACTCGATGCCGGCGGTCGGCGGCAAGATGGGCGAGGGCGGCGAAGGCCGGCCGCGCGCCGACTTCGTGCTCGGCGACCGTGACGGCACGACGTGCGACCCGGCCTTCACCGAGTTCGTGCGCGCCACGCTCGCCGCCATGGGCTATCAGGTGGCCGTCAACGATCCCTACAAGGGCGTTGAGCTGGTGCGCGCCTATTCGAACCCGTCCGCGCGCCGGCACAGCCTGCAGGTGGAGATCAACAAGCGCCTGTACATGGACGAGGCCACGCGCAGCAAGCACGGTGGCTTCGCCGCGCTGCAGGCCAACCTCACGTGCCTCGTCGAGGCGATCAACGATTACATCGCTCGGCAACTGCGCCATGGCTGAACATCCCCCGATCGAACTGTCGCCGCCCGACATCGCGCCCTGGCGCCTGGGCAACGCCGGCGTCGACTACGTGCATGCGTTCGACTCCGGCCGCCCCGGGCCGAGCGTGATGGTGCAGGCGCTGACCCACGGCAACGAGTTCTGCGGCGCCATTGCGCTGGACTGGTTGCTGCGGCAAGGCTTCCGCCCGGCGCGCGGCCGCCTCACGGTGGCCTTTGCCAACGTCGAGGCATACGCCCGCTTCGACTTCGACGACCCGCACGCCTCGCGCTACGTCGACGAGGACTACAACCGCGTCTGGGCCGACGAGGTGCTGTTCGGCCCGCGCGACTCGGTGGAACTGCGCCGGGCGCGGCAACTACAGCCCTTCGTCGATGCCGCCGACTTCCTGCTCGACCTGCACTCGATGCACGG
>CALGWX010000368.1 GCA_937936215.1 uncultured Burkholderiaceae bacterium
GGGTTAAAGGAAAGCAATGGCGACCAGGTGTTTTGTCGGCATCTGCCGTTTCGCGGGCAGCGATCGTCGTCATGTCTTTCGGCAAAGCGGGACAGGCCATTCTTGTGGCCCTCCTCGGCGCGGCCTATGCGCCGCACGCGCGATCGCAGGTCATCAAATCGGGCGAGCGGGTCTACAAGGAGGTCTGCGGCGCCTGCCACGACACCGGCGTGGCCAACGCGCCGAAGCTCGGCGACAGGAAGGCGTGGCCGCCGTTGATCGCCGAAGGGCAGGCGGTGCTGACCGCGCACGGCTGGGTCGGCGTCCGTGGCATGCCGCCCAAAAGCGGCATGCCGGATCTTCCGTTGCAGGAGTTCGCCCGTGCGGCGGCCTTCATGGCGCGCGCCGCCGGCGGCGACTGGCAGGATCCAGACGCGAAGATGATGGCCAGCATCCGCGAGGAAGAGAAAAAGCGCATCGCGGAGCTGTAAAAGAAGAAGTAGCCAGGGCGCTGGCCCGCGAAGCGCAGCGCGCAAACGCAAGGCCCGCGCGTCGTCGCGCGGTGCCTTCGTCGATGGGGCCAATGGGCACCAGCGGCAAGCCGCGCGGGCCAAGCGCCGCGCCTGCCGCTACAAGTAGTCGAACAGCGACAGCCGCGAGACCATCGAGTAGCTCTTGATCGCCGCCTCGAAGCTCGCCTGCCGGCGGGCCAGCAGCGTCACGGCCTGGGCGTAGTCGACATCCTCGACGTCGGAAAGCCGCCCCTGCAATTCGAGGTTGCGCGATTCGTTCAAGTTGGCGTAGCCGTCGAGTTCGGCGAGTGAGGTGCCGATCTCGGCCCGCTTGAGCAAGAAGTGATCGTGCGCCTGGTCGACCGAAGCCAGCGCCCCGCCGATCAGGGTCGACAGGCGGGCGCGGTCGGCCGCGCTGGCGGCCGGCGTTTTCAGCGCGGCGATCGCCTGCGCCATCGTGTCGAAGATCGACTGATGGCCGGCCGGCTGGACGTCGAAGCGGTCGCCAGCCAGCGGTTCGCCGGCGATCGTCACCTGCAGGCCGTCGAAGGCGAGCGTCGTGGAACCGGTGCCCGGGGTAAAGAAGAACTGTGCGCTGTCAGCGGCGCGGGTCACGACGTACTGCGTCCCGTCGAACAGGATGTCGTAGGCGCTGCCCGTAAGCGCCGAAGGATTGGTGACGCCGCCGGTGTCGATCCGTCCAGTGCCCGCATTGCTGCCATCGGCAGCCGTGGTGAAAGTGCCGTTGCCGGCGCGGATTCTCATGAACACATCGTCGCCGGTGAGCTTCGTCTTCAGCAGCTGGCCGCGGTCGACTTCGAGCCGCTGCGGGTTGCCGTCACCGGTATACACGACGGCGGTACCGGCAACGGCAAACGGCGCAGCCCCCTCGTTCGCGCCAGCGAAAAGAAAGCCGCCGATGCCGTCGGCGCTGTTGGCCAGGCCGACCATCCGCGCCAGGATCCCCTCCAGGTCGCGCGCCAGCATCAGGCGATCGCCGTCGCTGACGCTGCCGTTGGCCGCCGCCAGCAGGCGGTCCCTGGCGTCGAGCACGGCATCGGCAGACTGCGCCACCGCGTTCTCGGACTGGTTGAGCAGGAAGCGCGCGTGGCTCTGATTGGCCTTGAACTGGTCGAGCTGCGCCAGGCCGCTGCGCAGCGCCACCCCGGTGGCGGCACCCAGCGGATCGTCGGACGGCACTGCGATACGCCGCCCCGACGCAATGCTCCGTTGCGCCTCCAGCAGTTCACGCTGGCGCGCCGAAATCGCCTGCTCGGCGGCGGCGAACTGCATCAGGGTCGAGACGCGCTGCATGGTCAACGCCCGATGGAGAGGAGCTCGTCGAAGAGCGACCCGGCAATCGCGACCAGCTTCGCCGCCGCCTGATACTGCTGCTGATACTGAATCAGCCGTGCGGCCTCCTCGTCCAGGTTGACGCCGGAGACCGAGCTTTCAGCATTCAACGCCGCATCCAGGATGCCCTGCTGCGCCACGTCGAGGAACTGCGCGCCTTGCGCCTCGTTGCCCAGCATGGCCACCATCGCCGCGAAAGCCGCCGGCGGTGATGCGCCATCGACCACCGCCGCGCTTTGCAACTGCGCCAGGCGCAGCAGGTTACGGTTGTCGCCGCTGCCGTTGCTCGGCACGACATCGACCTGGTCGCCGGGCTGCGGCAGACCATGCAATGTGATTCGCCATCGGCCGTCGAAATCGATCGGCTGGCCCGGGCTGTAGGTGCCAGTTTCGGTCGTGGAGCCAGAAACGATGGTGTACGTGTTGCCGAGGCCGAAGGTGATCGTGGCCGGGTTGGCCAGGCTCGGCGAGCGTGGCGAGAGGACCGACAGGTCATCGACCACCAGCGAACCGATGTTGCTCGCCGCGGTCGAGGCGGCCACCGGCACCGCGGCGGCAATCGCGCCGGGTTGCGCGATCGCCAGTGCCAGGTTGCGACTGGCGTCGCGGAACGGCCGAATCAGGAACGAATCGCCCGCGGCGGGCGGCGCAAACGCCAGCGATATCGATAGACCATCCTCGGCGAAGCCCGGCGTTGCCGAGGTCCAGACCTGGCCGTCGGCCAGTCGCATCAGCGTGTACTGCGCGCCGTCGTAGCTCAGGCGGTAGTCGCTGGCCACCAGCTCGGCAGCATCTGTAACCGACACGCTGATCACGGTCGCCGGGTTTCCGTTGTCGGCCGCCGCGTAGGCTTCGGGGGTCGGAGCCACGAAGAAGTCGCCGCCCGCCACCCCGCTGCGATCGTTGCCGAGCCGGTGCTGGGCATTGACCGCGCTGGCGAGCGCCATGGCCAGCCGGCCCAGTTCGTTCTCTGCCCGCGGTAGATCCGACTGCCGAAACTGCAGCAAGCCAGCGATCTTGCCGCTGCCGAGCCGGTCTGGCGGCATGGGGGTCAACTGGCCACCGACCCGTACCGCCATCCGCCGCTGCCTCGGGTCGGATGGGTCGGTGGTGAACACCAGCGAATAGGCATCCTTGCCGACGACGAGCGCCTGGCCGCTGGCGAGGAACAGGTTGACCGAGCCATCGTCCTGCGCCACGGTCGTCACCTGCAATGAGCCGGCCAGCCGCCGTATCGCGGCGTCGCGCTGGTCGAGCAGGTCGTTGGGCATCAGCCCGGAGCCACGCGCCATCGCGATCTTGTCGTTCAGCTGCGCGACTTCCTGGGCGGCACGATTGACCTGATCGGTCTCGAGCCGTAGCTGCTGGTCCGTGCCCCGGCGCAGCTCCTCCATCCGTTGGCCCGCGTCGTTGAAGCGCGCCACCATCTGGCGCGCCGCCCCCAGCAATGCCTGCCGCGCCGCCGGATCCGCCGGCCGCTGCGAGAGGTCCTGAACGGCGCGGAAGAACTGGTCGATCGTCGCGCCGACACTGCTGTTGGCGTCGGCAAAGATGTTCTGCAGCTGGCCCATCTGCAGCGCCCGCACCTGCGCCGCGCCCGCGGCGGCGGTGGCCTGATGCGCCTGATGCGTCAGCAGCGCGTCATAGGCGCGCCGCACCCCGGCCACGGCCACGCCTTGGCCGAGGAAGAAGCCGCCGGCCGACGAGCCCTGCTGCGGCACCAGGTCGACCACCTGCCGCGAGTAACCGGGGGTGTTGACGTTGGCGATGTTGTTGCCGGTGGTGCGCAGCGCGGTCTGCGCTGCCGCAAGCGCGCTGTTGGCGATGGCAAGGATGCCGCTGGACATGGCGCGAGCGCTTTCCCCTAGGTTGATCCCTGTTTACGGCAGACGCGAACCAAACTTGAGTCGCGGTCGGCTGGCCATCGCAGGTCTCAGGCGGCACTGCGCAGCAGCGCCAGGGTGGTGTTGATCACCTGCGTCAGCTTGGCGCCGTAAGCCGGGTCGGTCGCATAGCCGGCGCGCTGCATGGCGAAGGCAAAGCCGCGCGCATCGCCACCGCGGCTTTCGGCCAGGACGCCGGCGTAGCGCGGTTGCGTCGCGATCAGCCGCGCCCAGTCGGCGAATGCCTCGGCATAGCTGGCGTAAGCCCGGAATCTGTCCACGACCTTCCTGGCCACACCGTTTTCGAACTCGGTCGTCACGGTCTCCACCGTGCGACCCTTCCAGTTGGCGCCGGCCTTGATGCCGAAGAGGTTGTAGCTCGGTGTCCCGTCGGCACTGCGGATCTCGCGCCGCCCCCACCCCGATTCCAGCGCCGCCTGGCCGAGGATGAACTTCGCCGGCACGCCCGTCGCGCGCTCGGCGCTGACCGCGTGCTCCCACATCGCCGCCACGAAGTCGCGGCCGGCCGTCGGCGCACGGGTGGCGTCGGCAACCCGCGGCCGGGCGTCGGTCGCGTCTGAACCCACCCCTGGCCCGCCAATGGCCGAAGGCGCCGCCGCGGTGCGGCTGTCCGCCCGCTGTCGCAACTCCTCGGCGACCGCTGCCGGCGGCGGCAGTGGCCTCGTCGACGTGCCTGCGGCCCCGTGGCCAACCGCGTCAGCCGCGGGCCGGATGTGCCGCGAGAGCTGCCGGACGATCATGTCGGCCAGCCCGGTGCCGCCCGCGGCCACTTTGCCGGCGAGCTGCTGGTCGAGCATGCCCGTGTACAACTCGCCGGCCGCGGAGTCGAGCAGCCCGGACTTGGGCGTGGCCTCGCGCATGCTCTTGAGCACCATCTGCATGAACAGCGCCTCGAACTGCTGCGCCGCCTTGCCGATCGCCGCGCGCGGATCGCGGCCGGCGTCGCGCCTGAGCGCATCGAGCACGCGGCCATCGACGGCGAGATCGCCCGTCATCCTGGCGGCGTCGAGCGACATCGGCTTCATCAGATGACTTCCAGCTCGGCGCGCAGGGCGCCGGCGGCGCGCAGCGCCTCCAGGATGGCCACGAGGTCCTGCGCGTTGGCGCCCAGCGCATTCAGGGCCTTGACCACGTCGGCCAGGCTGGCACCACCCGAGACCTGCATCAGGTTGCCGGCGTCCTGCCGGATCTGGATGTCGGCCATTTCCTTGACCACCGTCTCGCCCCGCGACAGGGGCGCCGGCTGCGAGATCACCGGCGTCGACGAGATGGTTACCGACAGATTGCCGTGCGCCACGGCAGCCGGCTCCAGAACCACGGTGCGGTTCATGACGATCGACCCCGTGCGGGCGTTGATGATCACGCGCGCTGCCGGCGCCACCGATGGCACGTCGATGCGCTCCAGCTCGGCCAGGAAGCGCACGCGCTCGTTGGGCACCGCCGGCGCCACCACCTCGATGACCCGCCCGTCGACGGCCATCGACGTGTCGTCGCCGAAGCGCTTGTTGATCGCCTCGGAGACCGCGGCGGCGGTCGAGAAGTCGGTCTGGTTCAGCTCCAGCCGCAGCCGGTCCGACAGCAGAAAGGGCGTGGCCACGGCGCGCTCGACCGTCGCGCCACCCGGTACGCGGCCCGCGCTCAGGTGGTTGATCTGCACCTTGGAGCCGCCCTGCTGGGCGCCGGCGCCGCCGACCAGCACGTTGCCCTGCGCCACCGCGTAGATTTGCCCATCGGCACCCTTCAGCGGCGTCATCAGCAGCGTGCCGCCGCGCAGGCTCTTGGCATTACCCAACGACGAGACCGTGACGTCGACCTGCTGCCCCGGTTGCGCGAACGGCGGCAGCGTAGCCGTCACCATCACCGCCGCCACGTTCTTCAGCTGCGGGTTGGTGCCCGGCGGCAACGTAATGCCGAGCTGGGTCAGCATCGCCTGCAGGCTCTGCACGGTGAACGGCGTCTGCGTGGTCTGGTCGCCGGAGCCGTCCAGGCCCACCACGAGGCCATAGCCGATCAGCTGGTTCGGGCGCACCCCCTGGACCGTTGCCAGGTCCCGGATCCGCTCGGCGTGCGCGCCGAAAGCCGCCAGCGCGAGCGCGACGATGAGCAGCAGCCGGCGCATCAGAACGGCAACCACGAGTTGAAGAAGCGCGCCAGCCAGCCCTGGATCTGCGCCTCCTCGATGTAGCCGCCGCCGCGGTAGTCGAGCCGCACGTCGGCCACCTGGGTCGAGCTGACGACGTTGCCGGGCAGGATCTGCGCCGGATCGATCACGCCGGAGAAGCGCAGCACCTCGGAGTTCTGGCGGATGCCGATCTGCTTCTCTCCCGCCACCCGCAGGTTGCCGTTGGGCAGCACCTCGACTACCGTCGCGGTGATCGTCCCGGTGAACAGGTTGCTCGACGCAGTCTCCCCCTTGCCGTCGAAGGTGTTGTTCGTCGACGCCTTGGCGTTGACCGGCTTGAGCTTCCGGCCGAACAGCGTCACGCCGGGAAAGGCGACTTCCGCCTCGCTGCTGCGGCCGGCGCTCGAGTTGGCGCGCTGGCTGGCGTTCAGGCGCTCGTTGATCTGGATCGTCAGCAGGTCGCCGACGTAGCGCGGCTTGCGGTCCTCGAAGAGCGGACGGAAGCCATTGCTCTGGAAGATCGCGCCCGAAGGCGCCAGCGCCGCCTGCGGCGTCGGCTCAGGGCGCGCGGTGGTCTGCGTTCCCAGGTCGACCACCGCGTGCCGGGGCGCGGCGCAGCCCGCGAGCATCGTCGCCGCGGCAAAGGCGAGCACCGTGCGCCGCGAGCGGGCAGCGGCGCGCCGGGAAGGCGGCACCGTCGCGCCCATGGAGGCGCGTCGCGCGCCCGCTACCGATCGTTCCGACCCTTTCAAGGATGCCTCCACCCCGTTTCAGCCACCGACCGGGAATCAAAGCTGCGACAGCCGCTGCAGCATCTGATCCGACGTCTGGATCGCCTTGCTGTTGATCTCGTAGGCGCGCTGGGTCTGGATCATCGACACCAGTTCCTCGACCACGTTGACGTTGCTGGTCTCGAGGTAGCCCTGCTGCAGCAGGCCGAGGCCGTTGCTGCCGGGGGCGTTCGTGGTGGCGGTGCCGGAGGCGGAGGTCTCGACGTAGAGGTTCTGCCCCCGTGCCTCGAGGCCGGCCGGATTGACGAAGGTCGCCAGCTGGATCGCGCCGACGTTCTGCGCCGCCGCCTGCCCCTGCACCTTGATGCTGACGGTGCCGTCCTGCCCGATCGTGACGCTCTGCGCACCGGGAGGGATCGTGATCGCCGGCGACAGCGCAAAGCCGCTGGAGGTCACGAGCGTGCCGTTGGCGTCGATGTGGAACGAGCCGTCGCGCGTGTAGGCGGTCGTCCCGTCGGGCAGCTGCACCTGGAAGAAGCCCTGGCCGTTGATCGCCAGGTCGAACTGGTTGCCCGTTTGCTGCAGGTTGCCCTGGGTGAACTGGCGCACGGTAGCGGTGGCGCGCACGCCGGTGCCGAGCTGCAAGCCGGTGGGCAGCTGTGTCTGCTGCGACGAGCTCGAGCCCGCCTCGCGCACGTTCTGGTACAGCAGGTCCTCGAAGGCCACGCGCGCCCGCTTGAAGCCGGAGGTGCCGACGTTGGCGAGGTTGTTCGCAATCGAGTCCAGCTGCGTCTGCTGGGCCTCCAGCCCGGTCTTGCTGATCCACAGCGATCTGATCATTGGGGTTCGTGCTCCATCTCGGTGCTTCGGACTGCGCTGGGCTCAGCCGGTCAAGGGTTGCCCAGCAGGGTGTTGGCGCGCTGCTCGTTCTGCTCGGCCGTCGCGAGCAACTTCATCTTGAGTTCGAACTGCCGGGCGGCCGCGATCATCCCGACCATCGCCTCGACGACGTTGACGTTGCTGCCTTCGAGCGTGCCGTCGACGACGCGCACGTTCGGGTCGGCGGCCGCCGGCTGCCCGCTTTTGAGGCGGAACAGGCCGTCGAGTCCCTTCTGCAGTTCTTCCGGCGGCGGGTTGACGAGCTTCAGCTGCCCCACCACGCTGGCACCGGCCACGCCAGGAACGCTCGCCGAGACCGTGCCGTCGCCACCGATCGCTACTTGAGCGCCGACGGGGATCTCGATCGGACCGCCCTCGCCCAGCACCGGCATGCCGTTCGGCAACGCCAGCGTGCCGTTGACGCCGATCTGGAAATTGCCGGCGCGGGTGTACGCCTCACTGCCATCGCTGCCCTGCACCGTGAACCAGCCCGGCCCTTGCACGGCCACGTCGAGCGCGCGGCCGGTCGAGGTCATCGGCCCGGCGGAGAAGTCGGCGCCGGTGGTCGTCTCGATCGCAAACACCCGCGTGCCGGCGCCTTCGCCCTGGATCGGGACGGCGCGAAACGCCACCGTGTCGGCGCGGTAGCCGGTCGTGCTGGCGTTGGCGAGGTTCTGCGCCAGCGCATCCTGCCGGTGCAGCAGGTGCTTGGCGCCGGACATCGCGGTGTAGATCAGCTTGTCCATGGCTCAGCGG
>CALGWX010000369.1 GCA_937936215.1 uncultured Burkholderiaceae bacterium
CGAGATCCGCGCCAGGCTGGCGTCCGACGTCGCGCTCATCGGCACCGTGGCCGACTACATCATCGCCGCTGGCGGCAAGCGGCTGCGGCCTGCGATCCTGCTGCTGTTGGCGCGCGGGCTCGGCTACCAAGGGCAAGCGCACGTCCTGCTCGCCGCGGTCATCGAGTTCATTCACACCGCCACGCTGCTGCACGATGACGTCGTCGACGAGTCCGAACTGCGGCGCGGCCGAGCGACCGCCAACGCCCACTTCGGCAATGCCGCCAGTGTCCTCGTCGGCGATTTTCTTTACTCGCGCGCTTTCCAGATGATGGTCGAAGCCGGCGAGATGCGAGTTCTGCGCATCCTGGCCGATGCCACCAACCGGATTGCCGAAGGTGAGGTCTTGCAGCTGATGAACGTGCACGATCCTTCGGTGGACGAACAGCGCTACCTCGAGGTGGTCGGCCGCAAGACGGCGGCACTCTTCGAAGCCGCGGCCCGCATCGCAGCCGTGATCGCCGGGGCGTCGCCGGAGCTCGAGGGGGCTGCGGCCCGTTACGGGGTCGGCCTCGGCACGGCTTTCCAGATGATCGACGACGTCTTGGACTACTCAGGTCATGTCGACGACATCGGCAAGCGGCTCGGCGACGATCTGCGCGAAGGCAAGCTCACGCTGCCGCTGATCCACGCGATGCACCAAGTCGATCCAGAACAGCGGCGCGCGATCGAGCTGGCGATCCGCGAGGGCGGCGGCGACTTCGCGCGCATCGCGCGCATCGTCCAGGCCAATGGCTCGATTGCCTACGTTCGACAGCGCGCCGGGGACGAGTCGGCACTCGCCGTCGAGGCGGCGCGAGCATTGCCTCCATCGGCATACCGAGATTCTTTGTTAGACTTGGTGGCTTTCGCGATGGACCGCGACCGATGAGGTCTTCGCGGTCTGTGGCGGGAACGGCGGCTGTCTCGTCGTGCTGGCCGTTGATCGTCGGGGTGTAGCTCAGCCTGGTAGAGTACTGCGTTCGGGACGCAGGAGTCGGAGGTTCGAATCCTCTCACCCCGACCACTTGATGCCTGGCCTCTGTAGGTCGTCGTTTCCCACAGAGGTTCGCCGTGGATAGCTTCCCGTGGTGGGCGCAGGTCGCGGCACTCATCGTCCTTTTGCTCTTCTCCGCTTTCTTCTCCATCGCCGAAACGGCGATGATGGCGCTCAGCCGCTTGCGGCTGCGGCACCTGGTGCGGGAAGGCAGCCGCGCCGCCCGGCTGACACAAACGTTGCTCGACCGGACCGACCGCTTGCTCAGCGTGATTCTGCTGGGCAACAACCTCGTCAACAACGTCCTGGCCACGCTCGTCACGGCGCTCGCCATCCACTACTTCGGCCAGAGCGAATGGGTGCTTGCCATCGCCGCCGGTTCGCTGACCTTCGCCATCCTCGTTTTCGCCGAGATCACCCCGAAGGTGATCGGCGCCACTTACCCCGAGCGCATCGCGCTGCCGGCGAGCTTCGTGCTGGCGGTGCTGCTGAAGCTGGCCACCCCGCTCGTCTGGTTCGTCAACCTGTTCGTACGCGCGGTGTTGTCCGCGCTGCGGATACCGCGTCGGGGCGAGGCGCAGCCCGAGCAGCTGTCGCCGCAGGAGCTGCGCACGGTCGTGCTGGAGGCCGGCAACTTCATTCCGCCGAAGCACCGCAGCATCCTGCTCAACCTCTTCGACCTCGAGCAGTTGACGGTCGACGACGTGATGACGCCGCGGGCCCGGATCGAGGCGCTCGACATCTCGCAGCCGCCGGAAGCCATCGTCCACCAGCTTGTAACCTGCTACCACAACAAGCTGCCCGTCTGCGAGGGCGACATCGCCCGCGTCGTCGGCATGCTGCATGTGCGCAAGCTGCTGCCGCTGCTCGGCGAGCAGCACCTGACCGCGGATCAAATCCGCGAAAAAATGGTGCCACCCTATTTCATCCCCGCTGGCACGCCTCTGCTGCAGCAGTTGCAGATGTTTCAGGACAACCGGCAACGCGTCGGCCTGGTGGTCGACGAGTACGGCGATGTCCAGGGCCTGGTGACGCTCGAAGACATCATCGAGGAAATCGTCGGCGAGTTCACCACGCAGGCACCGGGCAGCGCCGCCCGCCGCCTGCAGTGGGACGCCGACGGCCAGACCGTCGTCGACGGCAGCATCAGCCTGCGCGAACTGAACCGCCAGCTGCGGCTGCGGTTTCCCACCGACGGACCACGCACACTCAACGGACTGCTGCTGGAGATCCTGCAGGAGATCCCTGACGCCGCGTGCTGCCTGCGCCTGCCGGACTGCATTGTCGAGATCATCCAGACCGACGAACAGGCCGTCCGCCGGGCGCGGTTGATCCGCACTGAAGCCGCCGAAGCGGTCCTACAGGGGAAGGATTAGTCCGTTTCCGAGCGCCGGTCGGGCGGCAGCTGCTTTACAAAGGCATCGCGCATGGGCAGTATTTTTTTCCGCTAGGTGGGGTCTCACTTGCGTGGGGCTGCCGGTTCGCATGGGCCGGGGCCGCGGGCGCGTCCACCGGCACTTGAATCCCCAGAGCCATCGTGTCTGCCGTCAGCCAGAACACCGTTGTCGCCGCCAGTTCGTTGACTGGACTGGCACGCGCGCTCGTGCAGCAGGGCAAGCTGCGCCCTGACCGCGCCGAATCGCTCGCCCGCCGGGCGGTGCAGTCGAACACGCTATTCATCGACGAGCTGGTGGGCGCTGCCGACACCACCGGACTGAAGGCCAGCGAGATCGCCCGCTTCGCGGCCGAGACCTTCGGCCATCCGCTGCTCGACCTGGCGGCCGTCGATGCCGACCAGCTGCCGGGCGACGTCATTGACAAGAAGCTCGTGGGTTCGCTGCGGGTGCTTGGCCTGCGCAAGCGCGGCAACCGGCTGGCGGTGGCCGTCTCCGATCCGACCAACGTGCAGGCGCTCGACCAGGTCAAGTTCCAGACCCAGCTGGCGCTCGACATCGTCGTCGTCGAGCACGACAAGCTGCTAAAGCTCATCGACGCGACGGTGCAGTCGGCCGGCAAGGCGCTGGAGAAGTTCGTCGGCGACGAAATCGACTTCGGCGAACTGCTGACCGAGGTTCCGGAGACGCCGGCCGACGAATCGGCGATCGACATCGACGACGCGCCGGTAGTGCGCTTCCTGCAGAAGCTGCTGCTCGACGCCATCAGCGACGGCGCCTCCGACCTGCACTTCGAACCGTACGAGAAGTTCTACCGCATTCGCTTCCGCGTCGACGGCGTGCTGCGCGAGGTGACGCAGCCACCGCTGGCGATCAAGGAGCGGCTGGTGACGCGGATCAAGGTGCTGTCGAAGCTGGACATCGCCGAGAAGCGGGTGCCGCAGGACGGCCGGATGAAGCTGGCCCTGAGCGCGCAGCGGACGATTGACTTTCGCGTCAGCACCCTGCCGACGCTGTACGGCGAGAAGGTCGTGATGCGTATTCTCGACCCGAGCCAGACCAAGCTGGGCATCGACGCGCTCGGCTACGAGCCGGAGCAGAAGGAACTCCTGCTCAACGCCATCCACCGCCCCTACGGCATGGTGCTCGTCACCGGGCCGACCGGCAGCGGCAAGACGGTGTCCCTGTATACCTGCTTGACCATCCTGAATCAGCCGGGCGTCAACATCTCTACCGCCGAGGATCCGGCCGAAATCCAGCTCGCCGGCATCAACCAGGTCAACGTCAACGAAAAGGCCGGGCTGACCTTCGCCAACGCGATGCGTTCGTTCCTGCGCCAGGACCCGGACATCATCATGGTCGGTGAGATTCGCGACCTGGAAACCGCCGACATCGCCATCAAGGCGGCGCAGACCGGCCACATGGTGATGTCGACGCTGCACACCAACGACGCGCCGTCGACGCTGACGCGGCTGGCCAACATGGGGGTCCCGCCGTTCAACATCGCCTCGTCGGTGATCCTGATCACCGCGCAGCGGCTGGCGCGCCGGCTGTGCACCTGCAAGCAGCCGGCCGACTTCGGCCGCGACGCGTTGCTGGCGGCCGGCTTCTCGCCGGCCGACCTCGACGGCTCGTGGATCCCCTACAAGGCGGTCGGCTGTGAGCGCTGCAAGGGGTCCGGCTACAAGGGCCGCGTCGGCATCTACGAGGTGATGCCGGTGACCGAGGCCATCCAGCACATCATTCTGAAGGGCGGCAGTTCGATCGAGATCGCGCAGCAAGCGCAGCGCGAGGGCGTGAAGAACCTGCGCCAGTCCGGCCTGCTGAAGGTCAAGCAGGGCGTTACCTC
>CALGWX010000370.1 GCA_937936215.1 uncultured Burkholderiaceae bacterium
CGCGAAAGGCGGGCTGCACAGCGAGGAAATCGACGTAGCCTTCCTGCCATTGCGGATCGAGGTGCACCCGCACGTAGCCGGCCGGCTCGTCGCCCACCAGCGCGACGCGCGTCAGCACGTCCTCGGCCTCCGGCGCAAACAGCCCGTCTGCGGTGACGTATGCGCTGGGAAACTCCTCGTCGTGAAGGGCACCGATCGTTTGGCGCCAGCGCCGCTGCGCAGCCACCAGCCGCACGTCCAGCGGCAACGGCGCTGGCGGTGGCGGCTCGTCCGCCGCGAATTCGTCGAAGACCGCCTCGCCGCCGAATCCCTCGGCGCGAAAGAAGGCCAGTCCCTCGGCCCAGCGTTCGCTGACGAAGACGTCGTGCCGAGTGACCTGTGGCGGCAGCTCGTCGCACAGCGCCCGCAGCAACTCGGCGGCGACCGAGGCGTAATCGAGTTCGCCAGCCACCAGCGGGCCGCGCAGCCAGGCCCGGCCCAGGCTCACGTCGACTTCCGCGCCCGCCACGCCGACCAGTGCGTCATCGGCGTGGGCGGCGACGTAGCGCCCCTCCTCGGCGGGAAGCGTCCGCAACTCTTCTTGGTACGCGGCGAGGTCGAGGCCGGCGTGGCTGTGCAGGCAGCGCACGTCGCCGTCGATGCGATTGCGCTCGAAGACGAAGGGCGCGAGCGAAGGCCACTCGGCCGGCGGCACGGCCGCGATCCGCAGCGTCATCAGCGGCCCCTTAGCCGCACGGCGCCGATGCCAGGCGCCATCCTGTCTGCCGCCGCGCGCTGCTGCGGCCCTCGCGACCGGAGCCCGCTGCAGCCGTTCGCCTCCCCACGGCTCGCCCCCTCAATCCGCGCACACCCGGTTCTTGCCCGCGCCCTTGGCGCGATACAGCCGCGCGTCGGCCAGACGCAGCAGGTCCAGCGGCGAGCCCGCCTCCTCGAGATACGCCAGGCCGACCGACACCGTGACGCGCAGGTCCGGGTGCAGCCGCGCCCACTCGAACTCGGCCACCGCGGCCCGGATCCGCTCGCCGACGCTGCGCGCCTGTGCCGGCGGACCGGCCAGCAGCAGCGCGAACTCCTCGCCGCCGAAGCGCGCCGCGAGATCGCCGTCGCGCAGCTCGCGGCGCAACAGGCGCGCCGCCACCCGCAGCACCTCGTCGCCGACCACGTGCAGGAAGCGGTCGTTGATCTGCTTGAAGTCGTCGATGTCCACCAAGGCGAGCGCCAGCGGGGCGGCGCGCTCGAAGTCGGCCTGCAGGCGGGCATCGAACTGGCGCCGGTTGGGCAGCCCGGTCAGGCCGTCCTCGAGCGAGGCGCGCTCCAGTTCGGCGACGCGGTAACGCACCTGCAGGCGCTTGAGCTGCCGGTCCGACTCCTCGTTGAACACCGCGCGCTCGAGCTCGTGGTAGGTCTCGAAGTGCCCCAGCGCCTCGGCGTGCCGTCCGGCGCGCTTGTGCAGCCCGGCGAGCGCGCGGTGGCACTCGGCCCGCTCCGGGCGCAATCCCATGCGCTCGGCCACCGCCAGCGCCTCGGTGAGCACCGGCAGCGCCTCATCGAGGCGGCCCGAGCGCGTCAGCAGCGCGCCGAGATCGCGCAGCGCGTTGATCTCGCCCATCAGGTAGCGCGCCGCGCGCGCGAGCGGCAGCGCACGGCGATGACAGTCCTCCGCCAGCTCGACCTCGCCCCGCCTGGCATGAACCAGGCCCAGGTTGGTGAGCGCACCGGCCTGGCCTGCCTCCTGGCCAAGCTGGGCGAACAGCGCCAGCGCCTCCTGCAGTGCCGACTGCGCCTCGTCGAGTCGCCCGAGGTTCTTGCAGTTGATGCCGATGTTGTTCAGCGTCTTGGCCGCCGACTCGGCGTCGCCAACGCGGCGCGCCAGCTCCAGGCTGCGGCGGTAGAACTCCAGCCCCTGCGCCGCGTCGCCGGCCTTGGAGTAGACGATGCCGATCGTGCGCAGGGTCATCGCGCGGGCGCGGTCGTCGCCCCGGGCCTCGTCGAGCGCCAGCGCGAGCAGGTGGTGCTCGAGCGCGGCCGCGTAGTCGCCGAGGTCGTCGTAGACGAAGCCGATCGCGCGCAGCGCCGCCGCTTCGATCACGCGGTCGCCGTCGGCACGGCTGCGCTCGAGGGCCGCCAGGAGCAGGCGCAGCGCCTCCTCATAACGCGCCTCGCGCTGCGCCTCCTGGCCGCGGCTCAGCGCCTGCGCCGCAGCGAGCGGCCCGGCATCGGCGGCGACGGCGCCCTGCATCGCGTGGGCCGCGGCTACTTCAGCGGCTTGAAGCGGATGCGGTGCGGCGCCGCGCCCTCCTCGCCGAGGCGCTTCTTCTTGTCATCCTCGTACTCGCGGTAGTTGCCCTCGAAGAAGGTCCACTGCGAGTTGCCCTCGGCGGCGAGGATGTGGGTGCAGATGCGGTCGAGGAACCAGCGGTCGTGCGAGATCACCAGCACGCAGCCGGGAAACTCGATCAGCGCCTCTTCCAGGGCGCGCAGCGTCTCGACGTCGAGGTCGTTGGACGGCTCGTCGAGCAGCAGCACGTTGCCGCCGGCGATCAGCGTCTTCGCCAGATGCAGCCGGCCGCGTTCGCCGCCCGACAGTTGGCCGACGATCTTCTGCTGGTCGGCGCCCTTGAAGTTGAAGCGGCCCAGATACGCGCGCGACGGCATCTCGAACTTGCCCACGGTCAGGATGTCCTGACCGCCGGAGACCGCCTCCCATACCGTCTTGTCGTTCTCTAGCGCCTCGCGCGACTGGTCGACGAAGGCGAGCTTCACCGTCGGGCCGATCCGGATCTGCCCGGAGTCCGGCGACTGCTTGCCAGTGATCAGGCGAAACAGTGTCGACTTGCCGGCGCCATTGGGGCCGATGATGCCGACGATCGCCCCCGGCGGCACTTTGAACGAGAGCTTGTCGACCAGCAGCCTGTCGCCGAAGCCCTTGGTGACGTCGATGAACTCGATCACCTCGTTGCCGAGCCGCTCGCCGACCGGGATGAAGATCTCCTGCGTCTCGTTGCGCTTCTGGTACTCGTAGCTCGACAGCTCCTCGAAACGGGCCAGGCGCGCCTTGCTCTTGGCCTGCCGGCCCTTCGCGTTCTGCCGCACCCACTCCAGCTCCTGCTTCATCGTCTTGATGCGCGCCGCCTCCTGCTTGGCCTCCATCTCCAAGCGCTTTTCCTTCTGCTCCAGCCACGAGCTGTAGTTGCCCTGCCAGGGGATGCCGTGGCCACGGTCGAGCTCGAGGATCCACTGGCAGGCGTTGTCGAGGAAGTAGCGGTCGTGGGTGACGCCCACGACGGTGCCGGGGAAGCGCAGCAGGAACTGCTCCAGCCATTCGACGCTCTCGGCATCGAGGTGGTTGGTCGGCTCGTCGAGCAGCAGCATGTCGGGCTTCGACAGCAGCAGCCGGCACAGCGCCACGCGCCGCTTCTCGCCGCCGGACAGATGCTCGATCGGCGCGTCCCAGTCCGGCAGGCGCAGCGCGTCGGCGGCGATCTCCAGTTGGTGCTCGGTGTCGGCGCCGGCGGTGGCGATGATCGCCTCGTACTTCGCCTGCTCGGCGGCCAGGCGGTCGAAGTCGGCATCCGGCTCGGCGTAGGCGGCGTAGATCTCCTCCAGCTTCTTCTTCGCCTCGAGCACCTCGCCGAGGCCGGACTCCACCTCCTCGCGCACGGTCTTGTTCGGGTCCAGCTCGGGCTCCTGCGGCAGGTAGCCGATCTTCAGGTTCGGCATCGGGATCGCCTCGCCGTCGAAGTTCGGGTCGACCCCGGCCATGATCCGCAGCAGTGTCGACTTGCCCGAGCCATTGAGGCCGAGCACGCCGATCTTGGCGCCCGGGAAGAAGCTCAGCGAGATGTTCTTCAGGATCTCGCGCTTGGGCGGCACGGTCTTCGACACGCGCCTCATGGTGTACACGTACTGCATGGCCTACCCTCGAAAGCGGAGGCGCGAAGCTTACCGAACGGCATCGCGCCGTTCCTCATCGGCGTTATTGTTGGTCCATGCCAAGACTCGCGTTGGGGCTGCTCCTCGCCACCGTGCTCGTGGCAGCACAGTTCTTCGCGGTGCACGCGCACCGGCCCGCGCTCGCCGCTGCCGTCTGGGGTGAGATCTGCACCGCCGATGGCCTGTGCCGCAAGCCGCCGGGCGAGGAGCCGGCCGCCGCGCACCCGCACGACGAGCACTGCCCGCTGTGCCGGCTGGCGCAACCCTTAGCCACGGGCGGGCGCCTGGAGCCGCTCTCGCCCTCGCCCGCGGCGGATCGCGTCGCCATGTCGGTCTCGGCCGCCTTCGTCGCTCGCGGCCCGGTGCGGCACGACGCCTCGCCGCGCGCACCACCGACTGCGGCCTAGTTGTTCCCGTCACGCCCCACGCCTTCGGCCCTATTGGCCGATGGCAATCTCGCGCGCATCCGGTGCGCACCCACCAACATGCAAAGCAGATTCATCAAGCCATGCGTACGTTTCTTCGCCTCATGACGGCGCTCGGCGCCGCCTTGTTTTTCACCTTGCCTGCATTGGCGCAGGTCAGCGTCACCGATCCGTGGGTTCGCGGCACGGTGCCCGGCCAAATGGCCACCGGCGTTTTCATGCAACTGAAGTCCGCCAAGGACGCCAAGCTCGTCGAGGCTCGCTCGCCCGTTGCCGGCGTCGTCGAGATTCACGAAATGGCGATGCAGAATAATGTCATGAAGATGCGCGCGATCCCCGCGCTGGAGCTGCCAGCCGGCCGCACCGTGGAGCTGAAACCCGGCGGTTATCACGTCATGTTGATGGACCTGAAGCGCCAGGTGAAGGAAGGCGAGACCGTGCCCGTCACGCTGGTCATCGAATCTGGCGGCAAGCGCGATCTCGTCGAGGTGAAGGCACCCGTGCGAGCGCCGACCGCGCGTAACGACATGAAGAAGCACGCCCACTGAGCGTCGCTGCCTCGCCCAACGGCGCCAGCCACCAAATCCGAAACGATCATGAAAATACTTCAATCTTTCTTCGCCGCCCTGCTGCTGATGCTGGGCGCCTTCGCCCAACCCGCCGCTGCCGGGGAGCGCGATCCCCTGTTCATCAATATGACCACCGACGATCCAGACCGGGCCAACATGGCCATCACCTTCGGCGCCAACCAGATGGCGCGCGGTCATCCGCTGACGATCTTTCTCAATGACCGCGGCGTGTTTGTCGGCTCGCGCGTCTACGCCGGCCGCTTCGGCGAGCACTAGAAGAAACTGGCGGAGCTGATGTCCATGGGTGCGACCGTGCTGATCTGCCCGATGTGCAGCAAGCACTACGGGATCGTGGAGAGCAATTTGCTGCCGGGCATCAAGGTCGGGTCGCCGGAATTGACAGGCGGCGCGCTTTTCAAGGACGGAACGCACGCCCTGACCTGGTAGCGACGCATCGCCAGGGCGCCAGGCAGCGGCACGGCCCGGTGCCGGGGTTTGCCACTGGCTGCGTCTTTCGCAGCCAGTCTGCGGTGCCATCTCGGCGCGAACGCCGGCGAAACGGTCTGCCGCATCGTCCCAGCGGCTGGCCCCATGTCGCAGGACGGTTGCGCTGAGGGCTACGCCTCTCGGCGCGCTAATCATCGCTGCGCCCTGGCTGGCAAGTGACCGAACGGGTTACCTAGGACGGGTGTCTAGGCCGCTGGCCAAGTCGCGACGGACGGGAAAAACTCCCGTCGCATCGCTCGATCGCCAACAATGGAAAACAGTAAAGACGACGAGTCCCATCCCGAGCTGGATTTCACCCAGACCGAAGCCGGGGTCGATACGCGCCGCGGCAGGCTTTCCGCCGACCGCGGTGCGGAGCTGCAGCGCGCCTGGCTCGTTTGCCGTCCGCTGCCGTCGGCACCGGACGGCCAGCCGGACGTCTGCATCGAGCTCCGGCTCGAAGACCTCGTTGGCGCAGTCGTGCGCCTGGGTCCGAGCGACGACGGCAGTCCGCTACAGGGCGATCTAGGCGACGAGATCGTCCGCTTCGAACTCGACGGCGCGCGCTATGCGCTGCTGATCCGCTTGTCGGTGCGGGCGCGCCGAGCGCTGCAGGCCGAGCAAGCTGCGGTCAATCGCGCCGACTACACGCGGCAACTGTCGCAACGCGAGCGGCAGATCGCCGAGCTCGTGTGTGCCGGCGCCACGGTGGCGCAAGCCAGCCAGCGGCTCGGTATCCGCGAGATGACCGCCCGCTCCTATCTGAAGAGCATCTTCCTGAAGCTCGGCGTGCGCTCGACGCAGGCGATGGTTTGCCGCTACGCGCTGGCGCTCGCGCGCGCGCAGGGCAACGCCCGGTTGAGGCCAAGCTAGCGCCGCGACGGGTGTGTCCGAATTTCTGTGTGTGAGGCGTCTCGGAGACTTGTCCCTGGGGGCGGTCGTCGCTTGCGACGAATGACCGACGCGGTGGGCAAGTCGGTGGAACATGTTACGCGGCGATCCTGGTGAAGCGATCGCCGTAGGCGATCGCGAACGGGTTCATCGCC
>CALGWX010000371.1 GCA_937936215.1 uncultured Burkholderiaceae bacterium
CTGCTGGCGGCGATCCTGGTGGCCAGCCGCACCATCGAGCCGTTCAAGGGCGCGTTGCTGTCGGTGAGCTTCGGCGTGCGCGACATCCTTGGCGAGCGCGGCATCAGCGGCAGCTTCCAGCCGCTTTACCTTCCCGGCGGCATTCTAGTCGCGGTGTGCTTGATCACCATCGCGCTGCACCGCATGCGCGCGGCCGACTTCGGCCGCGCGGTGAGGGAATCCGGCGGCACGCTGCTCGGCGCCGGCTTCGTGCTGGTGTTCACGGTGCCGATGGTGCGGATCATGATCCAGTCGGGCGTCAACGCCAACGAACTGGTCAGCATGCCGATCGCGATGGCGCAGTGGGTGGCGGTGAGCGTCGGCGAGGTGTACCCGCTCTTCGCGCCCACGGTCGGCGCCCTGGGAGCCTTCCTGGCTGGCTCGAACACGGTTTCGAACCTGATGCTCAGCCAGTACCAGTACAGCGTGGCGCAGGCGCTCGGCGTCAGCGGCGCGATCCTGGTCGCGGCGCAGTCGGTGGGCGCCGCCGCTGGCAACATGATCGCCATCCACAACGTCGTCGCCGCCTCGGCCACGGTGGGGCTGCTCGGCCGCGAGGGCATCACCCTGCGACGCACGATCATCCCGACCGTGTACTACGTGCTTCTCGCCGGCATCCTGACGATGCTGGCGATCCACGTGCTGGGCGTCACCGACCCGCTGGTCGGCGTGCCGATCAAATGAAACGGGCCGCGGCGCTTGACGGCGCCGCGGCCCCCATCGCCAGCCCTTAACTGACCTTCAGCGTGATCCGCTTCGGCTTGCTGGGCACCGCCTTGGGCAGCTCGATGCGCAGCACCCCGTCGCGGTAGGTCGCGCTGGCCTGGTCGGCGCGCACCTTCACCGGCAGCGGCACGCTGCGCGAGAAGCTGCCATAGGCGCACTGCAGGACGCGCCAGCGGCCCTCGGTCGACTCGCGCTCGAAGCGCTTCTCGCCGCGCACCATCAGCACGTCGTCGAGCACCTCGATGTCGAAGTCGCCCTTCGACATGCCGGGCACCTCCAGCCGCACCACCAGTCGCTTCTCGTCCTCGAACACGTCGCCACCGAGCATCGACCAGCCCTGCGACGGCAGGTAGAACTCGTCGTCGACCTCGGCGCGCGCCGGCAGGTTGGACTTCTCGCCGGGCTTGAAGCGCGTCAGCGCGCTGGCCGCGGATTCGCGCAGGCGCTGCCAGCCCTCGGCCACCGAGTCCCACCACGAGCCGAAGCTCTCCTTCAGTTGGTCCATCTTCATCGTCGTCCTCCTACTGGCAACGAGATGAGAGGCGGCGGCTCACGCGACGCGGATCTGCACCTTGCGCGGCTGCGCGTGCTCGGCTTTCGGGATCCGCAGCTTCAGCACGCCGTGCGTCATCTCGGCCACGATCTTGTCCGGGTCGAGTTCCTTGCTCAGCGTGAACACGCGGCGATAGCGCGGCACGCTGACCTCGGCGTGGCTGGCCTGCAGCCCCTCGGGGGTGGACAGGCTCACCTCGCCCTCGATGGTCAGGGTGTCGGACTCCACGCGCAGGTTCAGCGCCTCCTTGCTCACGCCCGGCAGGTCGGCGTACAGCGTGATGCCCGTGGCGTCCTCAATCACGTCCACCGGCGGCAGCACCGACTCGCGGCGGGCGGCTTCGGTCTTGGTCACTTGGTTCGTCATGGCGTCACCTCCGGATCACTTGACTTCGATGCGGCGCGGCAGCGCGGACTCGCGACGCTTGATGGAAAGGTGCAGCACGCCGTCGTGATAGGTCGCCTCGCAGGCGTTCGGGTCGACGTCGTCGGGCAGGCTGACCACCCGGCGGAAGCGGCCGGCGAAGCGCTCGTTGATGTGCACCGCCGTGTTCTCGTCGGTCGGCGGCAGGTTCGAGGCGCGCTCGCCCTCAATGGTCAGCACACCGCGGTCGATGCTCACGTCGATCTTGGCCGGGTCCAGGCCGGGCGCGAAGGCATAGATTTCGACCGACTGTTGCGTGCCGCCGACGTTCAGTGCGGGAAAGCCGCCGCGGCCGAAGCCACGGATGTTGGGCGAAAGATCAAAAGCCTGCGCCATCTCACGTTGCAGGCGGTCCAGTTCGGCGAAGATGTCGCGCGGAAACAGGGATCGGTAGATCACAAGTCACCTCCTTCTTTGGGTTCGGGCCGGGCCGGCTGCCCGCCCGCGTCAAAACCGTTCGACGCTAAATTCGAGGCGCCCGCGGTCATTTCAAGGGCTTGAAGCCGCCGCACGGCGCTGCCACATCCCCGATATCTGTAGGCAATCGGCCCGATGGGAGGCGTGGATTGCAATACAAGGACTACTACCAGACGCTCGGCGTCAGCCGCGAGGCCACCGCCGACGAGGTCAAGAAGGCCTACCGCAAGCTCGCGCGCAAGTACCACCCGGACCTGTCCAAGGAGGCGGGGGCGGAAGCGCGCATGAAGGAGGTCAACGAGGCCTACGCGGTGCTTTCGGATCCCGAGAAGCGCGCTGCCTACGACGCGCTCGGGCGTGGTTACCGGCCCGGGGAGGAGTTCCGCCCGCCGCCGGACTGGGACGCCAACTTCGAGTTCTCCGGGCCGGGATTCAGCGAGGCGGCGGACTTTTCCGACTTCTTCGCCGAGCTGTTCGGCCGCAAGGGGGGGCGCGGCCGCGACGGACCGTTCGGCCGCCGCGAGGCGCGCTTCGAGGCGCGGGGCGAGGATCACTACGCCAAGATCGTCCTCGACATCGAGGACGCCTGGCGCGGCGCCACGCGCCAGATCCAGCTTCGGGTGCCGAAGCTGGACGCGTCCGGCCGCGTCGTGCTGGAGACCCGCACCCTCGACGTGCAGATTCCGAAGGGCGTGCGCGAGGGACAGATGATCCGACTCGCCGGCCAGGGCTCGCCCGGCCTCGGCGGCGGCCCGCCCGGCGACTTGCTGCTGGAGGTGCACTTCCGTCCGCACGACCGTTTCAAGGTCAGCGGCCGCGACCTGCTGGTCGACCTGCCGGTGGCGCCCTGGGAGGCGGCGCTCGGCGCCGTGGTGCCGGTGCCGCTGCCCGACGGCAGCGTCTTGAAGGTGCGCATCCCCGCCGGGGCGCAGAGCGGCCGCACGCTCGTCGTGCGCGGCAAGGGCATCCCCGGGAACCCGCCGGGCGACCTGGAGTTGACCGTGCGGGTGGTGCTGCCGCCGGCCGACACGCCGCGGGCGCGGGACCTGTACGAGCAGATGGCGCGCGAGCTTCGGTTCGACCCGCGCGCGAGCAGCGGAGGCTGAGACAATGCACGAGAAGGACGTCCTGGTCGGCACCCTGCTCGAGGACACCTGCCTGACGCTGGAGCAGCTGGCCCGCGCCTGCGCCGTCGAGCGCGAGTGGGTGATCGAGCACGTGCGCGAGG
>CALGWX010000372.1 GCA_937936215.1 uncultured Burkholderiaceae bacterium
GTCTACGGCTACTCGAAGTTCCTGTTCGACCAGATCGTGCGCCGGCGGCTGGATTCGCTCGACGCGCCGGTGATCGGCCTGCGCTACTTCAATGTCTACGGGCCGCGCGAGGCGCACAAGGGCCGCATGGCCTCGGTGGCGTTCCACCACTTCCACCAGTACCGCGCCGACGGCAAGGTGCGCCTGTTCGAGGGCAGCCACGGCTACGCCAACGGCGAGCAGCGGCGCGACTTCATCCACGTCGACGACGCGGTGGCGGTCAATCTCTTCTTCGCCGAGCGGCCCACGAGCGGCATCTACAACGTCGGCACCGGCCGCGCGCAGCCGTTCAACGACGTGGCGCTGACGGTGGTCAACTCGCTGCGCGCGCAGCAACGGCAGGCGCCGCTCACCCTTGCCGAGGCGGTGGCCAGCGGCTGCATCGAGTACGTGCCGTTCCCGGAGGCGTTGCGGGGCAAGTACCAGGCCTACACGCAGGCGGATCTCACACGGCTGCGCGAGGCGGGCTACTCGCAGCCGATGGCGAGCGTCGAGCAGGGCGTGGCCGCCTACGTCGACTGGCTGCTGGACAACGGCTGATGCCGCTCGGCCCCGGCGCGCGCCGCGCCGCTTTTCTCGACCGCGACGGCGTCATCAACCTCGATCACGGCTATGTGTACCGGCGCGAGGACTTCGAGTTCGTCCCCGGCGCGCTCGACGCTTGCGCCCGCTTGCACGGGCTTGGCTTCGCGCTGGTGGTGGTGACGAACCAGGCCGGCATCGGCCGCGGCTACTACGGCGAGGACGACTTCCGGCGGCTGACCGCCTGGATGACCGCCCAGTTCGCCGCCGCCGGCGCGCCGCTGGCCGGGGTGTACCACTGCCCGCATCACCCGCAGGCGGTGCGGCCGGAATACCGGCGCGCCTGCGATTGCCGCAAGCCTGCGCCAGGGATGCTGCTCGCGGCGGCGCGGGCGCTGGCGCTCGACCTGCCGCGCTCGGTGCTGTTCGGCGACAAGGCGTCCGACATCGAGGCCGGTGCCGCCGCTGGCGTGCGGCATCTCGTCCTGCTCGGCACCGACGGCCGCGGGCTGCCGCCCGCGGACCTGGCACCGCAGGCGACCGCCCGCTTTCCTTCGCTGGCCGATGCTCTGCGCAGCGATGCGCTGCGCGCCGCCCTGCTCGATGCCGCCCCCGCCTGAGCCGCCGCCATTCGAGGCCAAGATCGTCGCGCGCGATCGGCTCGCCGCCGCCGCGGCCGCGCTGCCGCGCCCGGTCGTGCTCACCAATGGCGTCTTCGACATCCTGCACCGCGGCCATGTGACCTATCTGGCGCGGGCGCGGGCGCTGGGCGCGAGCCTGGTGGTGGCGGTGAACTCCGATGCCTCGGTGCGGCGGCTCGGCAAGGGCGAGGATCGGCCAATCAATCCCGAGGGCGACCGCGCGGCGGTGCTGGCCGCGCTCGAAAGCGTGACCCTGGTGACGATCTTCGACGAGACGGTGCCGCTGCCGGTGCTGGAGATCGTCCGCCCCGAGGTCTATGTGAAGGGCGGCGACTACGACATGGCCACCGTGCCCGAGGCGCAGCTGGCCCGAAGCTGGGGCGCGGCGACGGTGGCGATCCCCTTCGAGCACGAGCGCTCCACGAGCGCGCTGCTGGCCCGGGTGCGCGGGCGGTGAACGGCGCAGGCCTTTGGGCGATCGGCGACGTCCAGGGCTGCGACGGCAGCCTGCGCGAGCTGCTGGCGCAACTGCCCTCATCGGCCCGGCTCGTCTTCGTCGGCGACCTGGTCAACCGCGGGCCGCGCTCGCTGGAGGCTTTGCGGCGGGTCAGGTCGCTCGGCGACCGCGCCGTGGCGCTGCTCGGCAACCACGACCTGCACCTGCTCGCCGCGGCCGCCGGCATCCGGCCGCGGCACGACGACGACACGCTGGACGAGATCCTCGCCGCGCCCGACCGCGAGGAGCTGATCGACTGGCTGCGGACGCGGCCGCTGGCGTACCGCGAAGGCGGGGCGCTGTTCGTGCATGCCGGCGTGTTGCCGCCGTGGACGGTCGAGAAGACGCTGGCGCTGGCGGCCGAGGTCGAGGCGCGGTTGCGCGCGCCGGATTACCGCACTTTCCTGGCGACCATGTACGGCAACCAGCCGGCGCGCTGGGATGACCGCCTGGCCGGCGCGGACCGGGCGCGCTGCGTGATCAACGCGCTGACGCGCCTGCGCTTCGTCGCCGCCGACGGCACGATGGACCTGAAGATCAAGGAAGGCGCGGCGGCGGCCCCGCCCGGCTTCTCACCGTGGTTCGATCACCCCGCGCGCGCCACGCGCGGCACGCCGGTCGTCTTCGGCCACTGGTCCACGCTCGGGCTGATGCTGCGCGACGACGCGGTGTGCCTCGACACCGGCTGTGTGTGGGGCGGCGCACTCACGGCGCTTTGCTGGCCGTCGCGCGAGGTGCGGCAGGTCCGCTGCCCGCCGCATCGGCGGCCCGGTCTGCCGCGCCGTTGAAGCGGCGGCCGCGCGGCGCGGGCACGTCGAGCCAAGCCGCGATCCGCTCCGCCGCCGCCTCGGCGACGTGATGGCGGTTGCGGCCGTCGCCGGCGGGCACCGGCTCCAGGAAGGCCACCTCGACCTGCAGCCGCCGCGCCCGCAGGATGTTCCACACCGACGCCGGCAGCGGCATGTCGCCGACGAAAGCGGCGGCGGTCGACGGCGCGCCGTCCTCCGCGTAGCGCAGCGCCACCGGCCAGCATTCGGCGCCGACCTCGAGCGCCGGCGCGATCAGGTTGGAGTGAAACGGCAGCAGCGACCGTCCATCGGTGGTCGTGCCCTCCGGAAACACGGCCACCGTTTCGCCCTGCGTCAGCTTCTCGCGCACCTGGTGGTTCATCGCGTGCACCGCGTGGCGGCGGCCGCGCTCGATGTACAGCGTGCCGACCAGGGTGACCAGCAGCCCCAGCAGTGGCCAGCGGCGGATCTCTGACTTGGCGACGAACCGGCTCGGCAGCGCGGCGTGGATGGCGAAAACGTCGATCCACGACACGTGATTGGCGAGCAGCAGGCGGCCACGGCTGCCGCCGCCGATGCCGGTGCGGGCGATCTCCGGCGGCAGGGGCAGCCCGGCCAGGCGCAGGCGCACGCCGCAGAGGGCCAGCAGCAGCCGCGACCAGGCGCGGATGATGCGGTTGCGTTGGCGCTGCGCCAGCCAAGGAAAGACTGCGCCGCTGATCGCCAGGCCGGCGAGCACGTGCGCCAGCAGCAGCACGATGCGCAGCGGCGCGAGCAGCGCACTCATCGGCGAAGCGGCGCCGCGGCCTCGCCCATGCGCGCCGCGTCAGTCAGCGGAAATCGGAGTCTGACCCCGATTTTCGGTCGAAGCGGATCTCTCCGCCGACGAGGGTCAGGATGGCGCGGCCGACCAGTTCGTAGCCGGAAAACGGCGTGTCGCCGCCGCGACTGAGCAGCGCCTCGCGAGTGACGGTCCAGTGCGCCTGCGGGTCGAAGACCGTGACGTCCGCCTTGACGCCGACCGCCAGCCGGCCGGTGGGCTCGCCGAGGATGCGCGCCGGCTCGCAGGACACCTTGGCCAGCGCCTGCGCCAGCGGCAGACGGGCGGTCTGCGCCCATTTCAGCACCAGCGGCAGCAGCGTTTCCAGCGCCGTGGCGCCGGGTGCGGCCTCGCCGAAGGGCAGCAGCTTGTCGTCTTCGCCCACCGGCGCGTGGTCGGAACAGATCGCGTCGATGGTGCCGTCCGCGAGCCCGGCGACGATGGCGTCGCGGTCGCGCTGCGTGCGCAACGGCGGATCAAGGCGGAAGTCGGGGTCGAAATAGCCGATGTCGACATCGGTCAGGTGCACGTGGTGGATGGCCACGTCGGCCGTCACCGGCAGACCCTCGCGCTTGGCCCGCCGCACCAGCTCGACGCCCGCCGCGCTCGACAGCCGGCACAGGTGCACGCGGGCGCCGGTGTCCCGCTGCATCTCGAAGATGGTGTGCAGCGCCACTGTCTCGGCCAGGACCGGCACGGCCGGCAGGCCGAGGCGGCCGGCCACCGCGCCGGCGCCGGCCACGCCGTCGCCGGCCAACGTGTCCTCCACTGGCCGCAGCCACACCGGTAGGTCGAAGGTCTTGGCGTAGCGCAGGATCTGCAGCAGCACGCCGTTGTCGTGCGGCAGGGCGCCGGTCTGCATGAAGGCCACACAGCCGACCTCGGCGAGGGTCTCGATCTCGGCCAGCACCTCGCCCTTCAGGCCGGCAGTGAGCGCGCCGAGCGGATACAGGCGGGCGCCCGCCGCCTCGCGCGACCGCTGGCGCAGCATGCGCACAAGGCCGGGCTCGTCCAGCGGCGGGTCGGTGTCCGGCGGGCACACCACGCCGGTGATGCCGCCGGCCAGCGCCGCCCGCATTTCGCGCTTCAGCGCCCCTTCGGCGCCGGGCTCGCGCATGCGGGCGCACAGGTCGACCAGCCCGGGCGCGACGACCAGGCCGCGGGCGTCGATCTCGCGCTCGGCGGCAAAGCCGTCCGGCGCGCGGCCCAGGGCGGCGATACGCCCGTCGGCGATGAACAGGTCCGCCACCGCGTCGTGGCCGGAGGCGGGATCGACCAGGCGGCCGTTGCGGATCGCCAGCCTCATTGCATCCTCTGCGACGACGCCGCGATCGACAGCACCGCCATGCGCACGGCGATGCCGAAGGTCACCTGCGGCAGGATCACGCTCTGGCCGCCGTCGGCCACGCGCGAGTCGATCTCCACACCGCGGTTCATCGGCCCCGGGTGCATCACGATCGCGTCGGGCTTGGCCAGCGCCAGCCGCTCCGGCGTCAGGCCGTAGTTGCGGAAGTACTCCTGCGCGCTCGGCAGCAGCGCCCCGCGCATGCGCTCGTTCTGCAGCCGCAGCATGATGATCACGTCGGCGCCGCGGATGCCCTCCTCCAGCTTGGTGAACACGCGCACGCCCAGGCTTTCGAGCCCGTCGGGCAGCAGCGTCAGCGGCCCCACCGCCCGTACCTCCGGCACGCCGAGCGTGGTCAGGGCGTGGATGTCGGAGCGCGCCACGCGCGAGTGCAGGATGTCGCCGACGACCGCCACCGTCAGGTGGGTGAAGTCGCGCTTGTAGTGGCGGATCGTGTACGCGTCGAGCAGCCCCTGCGTCGGGTGCGCGTGGCGGCCGTCGCCAGCGTTGATCACGTGCACGTGCGGCGCCACGTGGCGGGCAATCAGGTGCGGCGCGCCGGCGGCGGCGTGCCGCACGACGAACATGTCCGCCTGCATCGCCGTCAGGTTGTTGATGGTGTCGAGCAGGCTCTCGCCCTTGGCGGTGCTGGAACGCTGGATGTCGAGGTTGAACACGTCGGCGGACAGCCGCCGCGCCGCGATCTCGAAGGTGGTGCGGGTGCGGGTGCTGTTTTCGAAGAACAGGTTGAACACCGAGCGGCCGCGCAGCAGCGGCACGTTCTTGACCTCGCGCTCCGCAATGTTGATAAAGCCGTCGGCGGTGGAGAGGATCCGCTCGATGATCGCCCGCGGCAGCCCCTCGATCGTCAGCAGATGGTGCAGCTCGCCGTTGCGGTTCAGCTGCGGGTTGCGGCCGAACTCAGGCATCGCGCCGGCTCTCCAGCGTCAGGTGCAAGCGGCCGTCGTCATCGCGGGTGAGCACGACGCTGATCTCCGGCGGCACCTCGATGGTCCGCCCGACCACGGTCGGCGCGATCGGCAGCTCGCGGCCGCCGCGGTCGATCAGCACCGCCAGATCGATCCGCGCCGGCCGGCCGTAGTCGAACAGTTCGTTCATCGCCGCCCGCACGGTGCGGCCGGTGTTCAGCACGTCGTCGACCAGCACGATGTCGGCGCCCTGCACGTCGAAGGCGATCGCCGAGGGCTTCACGCTCGGCTTCAGCCCCGTGCGCGAGAAATCGTCGCGGTAGAAGCTGATGTCGAGGATGCCGACCGGCGGGCCCACGTGCAGGTCCTGTCGCAGCCGCTCGGCGATCCACACGCCGCCGGTGTGCACGCCGACCAGGCGCACGTCGCGGCCGACCACCTCCTCGCGCAGTCGCGCCAGCAGGCTGCGGTAGATGGCCTCGGCGTCCAGTTCGATCATGGCGCGGCCGCCTCGTCGAACCACTGCTGCAGGATCACCGCCGCCGCCTCGTCGTCGCGGCCGCCGGGCGCGGCCGCGGAGGAGTAGCGCTCGTCGACCCGCGCCACCGGCAGCCTGAAGCGGCCCTCCAGCTGGCGCGCGAAGCGCTCGCAGCGCGCGGTCAGTTCGTGCGCGGCGCCATCTGGGTGGCGCGGGATGCCGACCACCAGCCGCGCCGGCTGCCAGGACGCGACCAGCGCCGCGATTCGCCGCCAGCGCACCGCGCCGACGTCGGCGATCACCGCCAGTGGCCGCGCCTGCCGCGTGACGCCGTTGCCGACCGCCACGCCGACGCGCTGCGTGCCAAAGTCGAAGCCGAGCACCAGTTCTTCGCGCAAGAGACGGCAGGGGCGGACGGCGGCGGCGCGGACAGCAACGGCGGCGGCCTCAGGCATGCCCGGCCTGCGAAGACAGGAACGACGGATCGATGCCCAGCAGCCGGAAGGCGGCGGCCTGGCGCTCCTCGGCCGGGGTGTCGAAGATGATCTCCGCCCGGGCATCGACCGTCAGCCAGGCGTTGGCCGAGACTTCGGACTCCAGCTGTCCGGCGCCCCACCCCGAATAGCCGAGTGTGACCAGCAGCTTGCTCGGGCCGGTGCCGCCGGCGACCGCTTCCAGCACGTCCTTGGAGGTGGTCAGCGCGATGTCGTCGGCCACCGGCAGCGACGAGCTGTAGTGGCCGGCCGGCACGTGCAGCACGAAGCCGCGCTCGGTCTGCACCGGGCCGCCGTAGTACACGGGCGCATCCTTCCACGGCGCGATCTCGAGCTTCAGGTCGATGCGATCGAACAGGGCGGCCAGCGTCAGCTCGGTCGGCCGGTTGATCACCAGGCCCAACGCCCCTTTGTCCGTGTGCTCGCAGATGTAGACCACGGAGCCGGCGAAGTTCGGGTCCATCATCGCCGGCATCGCGATCAGGAACTTATGCGTCAGGTCCACGGCTACTGCGGCGATCGGTGAGTCGTGCGAGCCATTGTAAGCTCGCCAGCCCCGACGGCAGCGGACGCGATGGACTCAGCCCTGATGTGGTTTCGCCGCGACTTGCGGCTCGACGACAACGCGGCGCTGCATCACGCGCTCAAGAGCGCGCGCCGCGTCTACTGCGCCTTCGTCTTCGACCGCGCCATCCTCGACGAACTGCTCGCCGCGGGGCTACGGCACGACCGCCGCGTCGACTTCATCCACCGCAGCCTGCGCGAGCTCGACGCCGAACTGCGCGCCTGCGGCGGGGCGCTGATCGTGCGCCACGGCTTTGCGGCCGACGAGATCGTGCGCCTGGCCGGGGAACTGCGGGTCGACGCCGTCTTCACCAACCACGACTACGAGCCCTACGCGGTCGAACGCGACAGCGCGGTCGCGGCGCGGCTGGCGGCCGTCGGCCGCAAGCTGCACACCTTCAAGGACCAGGTGATCTTCGAGCGCGACGAGGTGCTGACCGGCGCCGGCCGCCCCTTCTCGGTGTTCACTCCCTACAAGAACGCCTGGCTGAAGGCGCTCACCCCGTTTTACCTGCGCAGCTACGAGGTTCGCCGCCATGTGTCGGCGCTCGCGCCGCCGCCGGTGCCGGCGGCGCTGCCGATGCTGGAAGACATCGGCTTCGCGCCGACCGACCTGGACGAGCTGAAGGTCGCCACCGGCGCCAGCGGCGGCCGCCGTCTGTTCGAGGAGTTCACGTCGCGGATCGACCGCTATGCGCAGGCGCGCGACTACCCGGCGGTGCGCGGGCCGTCGTACCTGTCGGTGCATCTGCGCTTCGGCACGGTGTCGATCCGGGAGCTCGCCCGCTTCGCGCACGAGCGCGCGGCAACTTCCCCTGGCGCGGCCACCTGGCTGTCGGAGCTGATCTGGCGCGACTTTTACCAGCAGATCCTGCACCACCACCCGCAGGTGGTCACCCGCTCGTTCAAGCCGGAGTACGACCGCATCCAGTGGGACGATGCGCCGGAACTTTTCGCCGCCTGGTGCGAGGGCCGCACCGGCTACCCGCTCGTCGACGCCGCGATGGCGCAGATCAACCGCACCGGCTACATGCACAACCGGCTGCGCATGGTCACCGCGAGCTTCCTGACCAAGGACCTCGGCATCGACTGGCGGCGCGGCGAGCGCTACTTCGCGCGGCGGCTCATCGACTACGACCTCGCGGCCAACAACGGCGGCTGGCAGTGGGCCGCCTCCAGCGGCTGCGACGCGCAGCCGTACTTCCGCATCTTCAACCCGGTGGCGCAGAGCGAGAAGTTCGATCCCGAGGGCAAGTTCATCCGCCGCTACCTGCCGCAGCTGGCCCACCTTTCGGCGCAGGAAATCCACGCGCCGTGGCTGCTGCCGCCACTGCGCCAGCGCGAAGCTGGCTGCGTGATCGGCGCGGACTATCCCGCCCCGGTGGTCGACCACGCACAGGCGCGGCAGCGCACGCTCGCCCGCTACGCGGTGGTGAAGTCGCGCTGACCGTTCGCCCGCTGCTGGGTCCGGCCGCAACCACTTTCTCGGAACTCAAGCCAGCGACGCCCTGGATGGGGGGCTACCCATGCTCGGCCCCGGTGTGGCGCGTGGCGAGCGGCTCGCGCAGAGCAGCCGGCAGCCTGCTTCGGGCAGGCCCGCGCTCACGCGCTC
>CALGWX010000373.1 GCA_937936215.1 uncultured Burkholderiaceae bacterium
CGAGGCGGTCCGCCCCTGCCGCCTCGCCGCGGCGGGCGCCGGCAGCGCCAAGCGGCCACCCCGCGCGTGGGCATGCGTGTCGGCGGTTGCTGCGCTGGGCGACGCCTGCGCGGGCGTAAAGCCGCCGCGCCGCGCGTGGGCAAGTCTGTCCGCGTCGCGCTTGCAGTGTTGGCCACCGCTAGCCGCGCCGGCGGCGATGCATCGGCAATGAATCGTCGCCTACGCCGCCGGCGACGCCATCGGTAACGAACGGTCGGCGACGCCGGCCGCGCTCCCGGGGGCTCTCAGTCGGCGGCGGCCTCGCGCTCGATGCCGAAGCGGTTGAGCTTCACGTACAGACTCTGGCGGCTCAGGCCCAGCATCTCCGCCGCCGAGGCGCGGTTGTCGCCGGTCAGGCGCAGCGCCGCCTCGATGCACATGCGCTCGATGACGTCGGTGGTCTCGCGGACGATCTCCTTCAGCGGCACGCGGCCGATCAACTCCGCCAACTGCTCCGGCGAGCGCGGCAGCTGGCCGCTGCGCGGCGTGGCGGCAGCCAGCCGGCGGCCGACGCTGCGGATGGCGAAGCCCAGGCAAGGCTCCTCGGCTTCCGCCACCGAAACCGCGGAGATCTCCACTTCCGTCACCAGGCCCAGCTCGCCGCGCAGCGTGGTGGCGAACAGGCGCACCGCACCGTGCTGGCGCAAGTTGGCCAGCAGCACCGACAGGTCCGCGCCGGGGCGGCCGAACCAGTCGTCGAGCGAGCGGCCGCGCACCTGCTCCTCGCTGGCGGCCTGCACCATGTCGAGGAAGGCGCGGTTGGCCGCCATCACGCGGCCGTCAGGCTCGGTGACCACGAAACCGTCGGGCGAGGCTTCCAGCGCGCGCAGCAGCGCCGACTGCGAAGCCAGCGGCCCCGGCGCCGGCGCGCCCTGCGTCGAGGTCAGCCGCACGAGGAAGTGCGCCGCTGCCTCCTGGCGGAACAGCGACGCCGCCACCAGGAACTCGCGCTTGCCATCGGCCAGCCGCGCCCGCACCTCGTCGGCGCGGCCGGCGCTGCGCGCCTTCTGCAGCAGCGACTGCAGCGCCCGCGTGCTGCGGGCGTCGAAGCCTTCCGGAAAGGGCTTGCCCACCACCGCCCGGGCGCCGTTGCCGAGCAGGCGCAGCGCGGCAGGATTGGCCTCCACCACGCGCTGCGTGGCAGCATCGACGATCAGAATGGCCTCGGAGGCCATCTGGAACAGCAGCCGGTAACGCGTCTCGGCGTGGCGCAGCCGCGCGTAGTCGCGCTCCAGCGACTGCTGCGCCTCGACGAGGCGCTGCTGCAGCGCCGAGACGGCGCGCAGGTTGCGGCCGACCGCGATCACCCGCCCGGCGCTGCCGGCCTTGATCGCCGAGTACAGGATCGGCACGTCCGCGCCCTGCGTCGACGGGTGGTTGACCTGGCGCCAGTTCGGCACCCCGCCCGCGGCCGCCTCGTTGAGCAGCGCCTCGACCTTGCCGCGGCTTTCGACGGTGACGGTCTCGACCCACGGCTTGCCGATCCAGCGCCGGCACTCCTCGCTCGCCAGTTCGTCGCTGTTCAGCGCCAGGTCGCGGATGACGCCCTTGCGGTCGACCACCAGCGCCACGTCGGCGGCAGCGGCCACCAATCGCGCCGCTGCCTCCGGATCCAGGCTACCCAGCGACGTTCTCGGCGCGCTGAAACCGACAACCGCAGACAAGCCCCCTCCGCCTCGACCTCGTTGCGAGCAGTGCCTGCCCGCAACCGCCGCGTCAGATCAGTCCGCGCAGCGCCGCTGGCGCTGCATCCAAATCGACTCGGCGAGGCGAACCGCCTCGCGCCCATCGTCAGCGCAGGCATCCGCGCCAACCCGATCCACCAGGTCGGGCCGCTCGCGGAAGACCGCACCGCCGACCATGATAGCGATCGCGCGATTGCGCGATCCCTGACGGACGTCACGGATCACGGCCGCCAGCTCGCCTGCCCTCGCCTCTCCGCTGAGCGAAAAGCCGGCCAGGAAGAACCAGTCGTGGCGCACCGCCGCCACCAGCTCACGCGCGGTGAAAGCCGGGCCATCCATCACCTCCCAGCCAGCGCGGCGGAAGAACTCGGCGACCATGAACAGCCCGAAGGTGTGCTGCTCGCCGGGCGTGGCCGCCAGCAGCACCCGCTTGCCCTCGGCCAGCGAATCGCCCTCGCCCTGGAACGCGGGACTCAGCTCGTGCAGCACCTGGTGCAGCCGCCACAGGCCGAGCGTGACGGTGGTGAAGTCGCACTCGTCGGCCAGCCAGAGGTCGCCCAGCCGGCGCGCCACCGGCGACAGCAGGTCCAGGTAGATGCGCTCCAACGGCACGCCGCGCTCGCGCGCAGCCTGCACGTAGCGCATCAGCACGTCGAGGTCGTCGCGCATCACCAGCTCGCAGAACGCGACGACCTCGCCCGGGTGGATCTCGCCATCGGCCGCCGCCGGCACCGCCAGCGCCGCGCCGCGATGCGCCAGCACCAGGCGCGGAATGACCTCGGACTCGATCGTGCTGATCAGGCCGGCAAGGCGGACTTCCGCAGCCGGGCAGTTGTCGGCGCCGTCGCTGGGGCCTTGGCCGCCGGCGCCGGGGCGAAGCGGCCGGGCCGACCCTCGGGAGCGAGAGCGCGCT
>CALGWX010000374.1 GCA_937936215.1 uncultured Burkholderiaceae bacterium
AACGGCGACATGCGGCTGAACATCCGCCTGATCGGGGTGCTGTTCGGGCTGCTGATGCTGTCGATGTTCGGGCGCTTCATGATGGAGATCGGCCGCGGCAGCCGCGACAGCAAGGGCGGCGTGGCGGTGCTGGTGGTCGCCGGCGTGGCGCTGTGGATCCTCGGTTGGATCGGCGTCTTCTTCGGCCGCCTGATCAAGGCGGCGGTGTCACGCCAGCGTGAGTACCTCGCCGACGCCAGCAGCGTGCAGTTCACCCGCAACCCGGACGGCATCGGTGGAGCGCTGCGCAAGATCGGCGGCCTGACGCAGGGCGGCAACCCCGGCAGCCGCATCGAGCATCCCAACGCGGAGACGCTGTCGCACCTGTTCCTCGGCGCCGCCCGGCCGAGCTTCGCCAGCGGCCTGTTCGCCACCCATCCGCCGCTGGCGGAGCGGATCAAGCGCATCTATGGGCGGGAGCTGCCCCTGTTGCCGGCGAACGAACTGCCGCTCGCCGAGGCGCTCGCCGGCGCGCCTGCCGCCGCGGCGGCCGAGGCGCCGATTCCGTTTCCGGGCGGGCTGGCCGCGCTCGACGTGGCGGCCAGCCCCGTGGCGGCGCTGGTCCGGGAGCCTTCGCGCAGCGAGCGGGTCACGGAAGAGATCGGCTCGGCCGTGGCCGAGGGGCTGCGGCTGGCGCGCGCGGTGCGGCCAGCCGAACAGTCGCCGTCCGGTCCCCTGGAGGCAGCGCTCGCCGACACCTCGGGCGTGCAACTCCTGGTGCTAGCGATGCTGATCGAAAAGGACAAGCCGTTTTCCGGCCAGCAGCGGCAGCTGGTGGCCGAGGCGTTCGGCGCCGACGCAGCGCGCCGTGTCGACGACCTGCACGAGGCGGTGCAGCGCCTGCCGCCGGGGCTGCGCCTGCCGCTGCTCGACCGCGCCGAGCCGACGCTGCTGAAGCTGCCGCTGGCGGCGCGCGAGCGGCTGCTGCTGCTCGCGCACGGCCTGATCCAGGCCGATGGCCGCGTCACCCTGCACGAGTTCCTGCTGTTCACGGTGCTGAAGCGGCGCATCGGCCGCGACGCGCACCGGCGGGTGCCGGTGCGCTATGCCGATCTTTCGCCGCTGGTGGCCGAGGTCGGCCTGGTGATGTCGCTGCTGGCCAGCGTGCGGCTGCCGCAGCAGCCGGAGCGGGCGTACAACGCGGGCGTGCTGCTGTTGCCCGGGATCGATCCGCCGCCGGTAGCCACGGAGCGCATCGACCTGGATGCGGTCGGCCGCGCCCTCGACCGGCTCAACGAGCTGGCGCCGCTCGCCAAGCCCCACCTGATCAAGGCCTGCGCCGCGGTCGCCTTCGTCGACGGGACGACGCACTGGAAGGCCGCCAGTTGCCTGCGCACGATCTGCGCCGCGCTCGACTCGCCGCTGCCGCCGCAACTGCTGGCCGACCCCGGCGACGCGGCGATCGCCGGTGCCACCGAGGCGCCCGCCTCCGCCGCGCCGGTGCCGCGCCAGGGCGCGCTGCCGTTGCCCTGAATCGCGATCTTCGAGGCCAAGCGGGCCGACGAGGCTGCGACCCGGTCTGCCGCACGCCGCATCGCGCGGCTGCGGCGCGCCGAAGTGCGTCGCGATGCGGGCCGCGGCTGGAAGCGCCTCGGGCCGGGGGCGACGCGGCCCCGGGGGTGCGCGGCGGCGCGCCCTGGTCGGCGAGAACGACGCTGCCGCGGCGCATGCGGAGTATCAACGCGGTCGGCGCCCCACGTTGCGCCGGCGATCCGCGCCGGCCTCGCGGCACGCTATTTCAAGGCCCCGAAGACCTTGCGCACGATGTCGCTGGTGGCGCCGAGCGGATTGGCGCGCAGCTTGCGCTCTTCCTCGCCGATGACCATGAACAGGCCGTCGAGCGCCTTGTCGGTGACGTAGTTCTCGATCCGCACGACGCTGCCACCGGCGCCGAACTTGGCGGCCTGGTCGGCGAGCGCGTTGTACTGCTGCGCCAGCCCGATCTTCTGCGTCGTCTGGGTCACGATCGGCAGGAACTTCGCGGTCAGCGGCACGCGCGTCTTGTCGGCGAAGAAGCGCGTCACCGAGTCGTCGCCGCCGGTGAGGATGGCCTTGGCGTCGGCCACCGTCATCGACTTCACCGCGTCGGTGAGCAGCGTCTTCGCCTCCGGCACCGCCTGCTCGGCGGCGCGGTTGATGCCGAGCTTCAGCGCGTCGACCTCCGCGCCCTTGCCGGCCAGCTTCAGCGCCCGCTCGGCGCGGCGCAGCCAGTCGGGCAGCGGGATGCGCAGGCGGTCGTTGCCCCAGAACCCGTCGGTGCGGCCGAGCAGCTGCACCGCGGCCATGGCGCCGCTTTCCAGCGCGGTCTTCAGTGCCGTGGTGGCATCGGCGTTGGAAATCGCTGCCAGCTGCGCCCGCGCCGGTCGCGGCAACAGGGCCGCCGCCGTGACGGCCAGCGCCAGCGTCAGGGTCTCGCGGCGCGTCAGGTGTCCTGCGTATGTTTTCATCGGCATCTCCCTGCGCATCGATGCCGCCGGCGGCGAGGCTTTGCGGGAAGTCCCCAAGGTGTGGCCACCGGTCGCGGGCGTGCGCCGTCGATAGACTGCCACAGCGTTCTGCGGAGGACTTCAGGCATGTCAACGGATCGACGGCGCGCCGCGGCCCGCCACGACGACGGGGCGGGCGGCCGTCTCCTGCGCCGGTTGACGGTCGCCTTGGCGCTGGGCGTTCTCGTGCTCGTCGGCGGGCTGGCCGCGCTGCCGCTGCTGGCCACCCAGCCGCGGCCGGCGCCGGAGGTCACCTTTGTCACCGCCAGCGGCGAAGCGGCGCCGCTGTCGTCGCAGCGCGGCCGGCCGGTGCTGGTGAGCTTCTGGTCGACGAGTTGCGGCACCTGCCTGACCGAGATGCCGGCGCTGGTCGCCCTGCACCAGCGCCACGCCGCGGCGGGGCTGCGCACCTTCGCGGTGTCGATGGCGCACGACCGGCCGGAGCACGTGCTCGAGTTCGCCCGCCTGCGCGCGCTGCCCTTCGACATCGTCCTCGACGAGGCGGGTGCCCTGGCGCGCGCCTTCAACGACACGCAGGTGACGCCGACCAAGTTCCTGATCGACGGCGACGGGCGCATCGTGCGCACCTACGCCGGCTTCACCGACTTCGCGGACCTTTCGCGGCGCATCGAAGGCCTGCTCGGCGGCTGACCCCGCTGCGCGGCGGTCACCGTCGCTGCAGGCGGTGCACGATCACGCCGGCGATGGCCGGCGCGACCGCCCACAGCAGGGCCAGGCCCGCGGACAGCGCCGGGTTGCCGCTGCCGCGGTCGAAGAAGAAGTACAGCAGCGCCAGCGCCACCGTGAGCGCGGCTACGGCCGCTACGCCCAGCCGCCGCGCGAGCAGCCACGGGTACAGGAAGATGCCGAACCCCACCAGGATCGCTGCGGTGAGGCTGCCGGTGAGCCAATTCGGAAGATCCGGCATGACGTCAGCCCGGCGCCGGCGCGCCGGCGCGGGATCGCAACGCCCGGGCGATCCGTTTCATGGCCGCTTACGCGAAGCCGGCCGCGTGCGCCTGCTGGTCGGCGTGATAGGAACTGCGAACCAGCGGCCCGACGGCCGCGTGCGTGAAGCCCATCGCCTGGGCCTCGCGCTCGAACATCGCGAAGGTGTCCGGATGCACCCAGCGCCGCACCGGCAGGTGGTGGTTGCTCGGCGCCAGGTACTGGCCGATGGTCAGCATGTCGACGTCGTGTGCGCGCAGGTCGCGCATCACGGCGAGGATCTCGTCGTCGGTCTCCCCCAAGCCCACCATCAGGCCGCTCTTGGTCGGCACGCCGGGCACGCGGCGTTTGAACTGCGCCAGCAGCTGCAGCGAGTGCGCGTAGTCCGCGCCAGGCCGCGACTCGCGATACAGCCGCGGCACGGTCTCCAGGTTGTGGTTCATCACGTCCGGTGGCGCCGCCTCCAGGATGTCGAGCGCGCGGTCGAGCCGGCCGCGGAAGTCCGGCACCAGGATCTCGATGCGCGTGGCGGGCGACGCTTTGCGCACGGCGCGGATGCAGTCGACGAAGTGCTGCGCGCCGCCGTCCTTCAGGTCGTCGCGGTCGACCGAGGTGATGACCACATAGGCGAGCTTCAGCGCCGCGATGGTGCGTGCGAGATTGGCCGGCTCGTCGGGATCGAGCGGATCGGGGCGGCCGTGGCCGACGTCGCAAAAAGGGCAACGGCGCGTGCACTTGTCGCCCATGATCATGAAGGTCGCCGTGCCCTTGCCGAAGCACTCGCCGATGTTGGGGCAACTGGCTTCCTCGCACACCGTGTGCAGGCGGTGTTCGCGCAGGATGCCCTTGATCTCGTAAAAGCGCGTGGTCGGCGAGCTGGCGCGCACCCGGATCCACTCCGGCTTGCGGCCGGCGGGCGCGTCGGCGACGAACCGCAGCGGGAACTTCTTGGCGACCGGCGCCGTCTTGGCCTCGCCCTTTTTCTTGGCGAACGGGTCCTTGGGTGCCGCGGGAGGCTGATCGTGGCTCATCGGGTGAAGTGCTGCGCCAGCCGCTCGGTCAGGACGTCGGCGGCCGCGCGCCAGGAAACGGATGCACCCAGTGTAGCCAAGTCGACCGTCGGCAGCCCCGCGTAGCCGCAGGGGTGGATGCGCGAAAACGGCGCCAGGTCCATCGCCACGTTCAGCGCCACGCCGTGGTAGCTGCGGCCGCGGCTGACCTTCACGCCAAGGGCGGCAATCTTGGCGTGGCCGGCCAGCGGCCCGGCGGCGCGCGAGGTCTCGTCGCGCACGTACACGCCCGGCGCGCCGCGCACGCGCACGCCGACCACGCCGAAGGCGTCGAGCGTCTGGATCACCGCCTGCTCGATGCGGAAGACCAGTTCCTTGACGAAGATGCCGGCACGGTGCAGGTCGATCAGCGTGTAGACCACCACCTGCCCCGGCCCGTGGTAGGTAACCTGGCCGCCGCGGTCGGTGGCCACCACGGGGATGTCGCCGGGATTGAGCAGGTGCTCGCGGCGGCCGGCCTGGCCGAGGGTGAAAACCGGCGGATGCTCGACCAGCCACAGTTCGTTGGCGGCATCGGCGCCGCGCGCGGCGGTGAACTCGCGCATCGCCTGCCACGTGGGCAGGTACTCGGCGCGGCCGAGGTTGCGGACGATCGGCGTGGGGTTCACGTCACGGGTCTCGCCGCGAGATTCGCCGGGAAATGGGTGCGAGGGCGTTGCGAAGCGCCGCCCTTGCCGGTCGCCCCGGCCGCCGCCAGGCCGGGCCGTCGGAGCACCGCGCGCGCATTGGCCGCGCCCGCTACAGCACCACCTTGACCAGCGGGTGGCTCGTCAGCGCGCGGTACAGGGCGTCGAGCTGTTCGCGCGAGGTGGCGTTGATGGTGGCGGTCACCGACAGGTAGTTGCCGTGCCGCGAGGCGCGCAGCTCGAGCGTGGCGGCGTCGAAGTCGGGCGCGTGCGCCTGCACGACCTCGACGATCGCCTGCGCAAAGTTGTCCACCCGCCGCCCCATCACCTTGATCGGGAACGGCGTGGGGAAGGTGAGCGGCGATTCGCCCTGGCCGTTGCCGAGGATCATCGCCGCAACGCTTCGATCGCTTGGTCGTAGCCGGCGCGCAGCTTCGCGTACACGGGGCCAGGGCGGCCGCTGCCGACCGGCTGGCCGTCGAGCCGCACGATCGGCAGGACTTCGCGCGTGGCCGAGGTCAGCATCAGCTCGTCGGCGCCGGCGACCTCGGCCTGCGAAAGCCGCCGCGCCTCGAACGGAATGCCCAGTTTCGCGCACAGCTCGGTGATCAGGCCGTAGCGGATGCCTTCGAGGATCAGTCGATCGCGCGGTGGCGCGATCACGGTGCCGCCGCGCACCGCCCACACGTTGCTGGAGGAGCCTTCGGTCAGGAAGCCGTCGCGGAACTGCACCACTTCGTCGGCACCCTGCTCGGCGGCGTACTGCCGCGCCAGCACCGCGCCGAGCAGCGACACCGACTTGATGTCGCAGCGCAGCCAGCGCTCGTCGGCGCGCGTGACGGCCGCCAGCCCCCCCTCGCGCTGCTCGCGCGAGGGCCGCACGAACGCGCTGGTCATCGCGAACACCGTCGGCGTGGCGTGGGGCGGAAAGGCGAAGTCGCGCTTGGCCACGCCGCGCGTGACCTGCCAGTAGACGAACTGGTGCTCCTCGCCCAGCCGCGACACCAGGCCATCGACCACCGCCCGCCAGCCGGCGCGGTCGAGCGGGTTGGCCAGGCCGATCTCCCGCGCGCTGCGCTCGAAGCGCGCCAGGTGCTGCTCGAAGCGGAACGGCTGCCGGTAGTACACCGGCACCACTTCGTAGATGCCGTCGCCGAAGATGAAGCCGCGGTCGAGCACCGACACCTTGGCCTGCGCGAGCGGCAGCCACTCGCCATTGAGGTAACAGATCGAGTTCGGGAAGTCCATGGTCGTCCTTGCCGGCGCCGACGTTGTCGCGCGTCAGCGCCGCCGCACGCGCAGGATGAAGTCACGCGCCGCCTGCTCGCCGAGGGCGGCGGCGATCAGGCGCTCGCCCTCGCGCACCAGCGGCCGCAGCTCGTCGCCAGAGGCGGCCGCCTCCATCGCCGCGGCGAGATCGGCCATCTGCGGGCCGAGCAGCTCGACGATGGCCGCGGCCGCGCGCAGCTTGGCCTCGTGCACGGTGGTCATTTGCGACTCGGGGATCGA
>CALGWX010000375.1 GCA_937936215.1 uncultured Burkholderiaceae bacterium
GCCCCCGACACCGACACCGGTCCAAAGGCGCGCGCGCGCGACAGCGCCTCCTCCACCGAGGCGCCGTTGCCCGCAAGCGTGAGCTCCACCTTGGCGATCCCCCGCAGCGGGATATTCGCCGCGCCGGCCTCCGAGCCCCCCAGGCCGGCTGCGCTGCGGGACAACTCCTCCAGGCTGAGGTCCGGGCTGCGCACGTTGCCGCTCAGCCGCCAGCCGCGCCCGTCCTTGACCAACGTCGCCGCGCCGTTCAGGTTGCCGAACGGGCCGCCGACGCTGAAGCTGTCGACCTTGACCTCCCCGGCACGAAACTCGCCTTGGGCCGTGGCCTCCGGCCAAGCGACGGGCGGGCCGAAGCCGGCCACCCACTTGCGGGCAAACAGCGCGAAGCCGGCAGCGCCCTCCGCCGAAACCGGCGGCGAGACTTCGATGTCGACGCTGCCCTCGCTGTCCAGCCGGCGCAGGCTGAGCGCCGCGGCGCCTTTCCGGCCGTCGCGCCGCAGCACCGCCTGGTAGCGGCCGGGAAGCAGCACCAGGTCGGGGAAAGTCACCTCATCGAACCGGATCGTCGTCACCGCCTCCGGCAACCGCGCCGCGCCTCGCATCGACTGCAACAGGGCAAGGGCCTGCTCGCCGCTGAGCGCGACCGGCGCCACCCGGGCCTCGCCGAGCGCCCAAGACGAGGTCTGCAGCCCCTGCAGGACATCGCGCCAGTTGAAGTCCACCGCCACTTCCGGCAACCGCCAGCCGCTTTGCGCCGCGATGCCGCTGATGACCAGCCGCGGCGCCGGAGAAAAGCGGAGTTCGGTGTCGGCCACCGAAACCGGAACGCCGATCGCCCGGCCGATGCGGGCTTCGACCCCGGCCGGCGAAATCGCCTCCCGGATAGGGCCGACCTGCCGCCAGGACCACGCCCCCAGTGCGCCGAGAACAGCCAGGCCGGCGAGCCATTTCGCGGCTCGGATGACGTCGTCGCGATGAAAGCGGCTGACCGAGGTTTCGAGTTCCTCGGCCGCCCGCGCCCGCACCTCCTGCGTGTCGAGCCGGTCGGGAACGTTGACCGACGTGACGACGAACTCCGAACCCCCTTCCTGATCCCAGCGGCTATGCGTCGAGTCGCACTCGTAATGTGAGTACTGACTCTCGCCGGAAGACTCGGCATACCTCGTCTCTCTCAACCGGCTTCCGGTTTCTCTGGCCATCTATCCGCGTTCTGTACCAAAAAGCATTACGGGGCGCGCACCGCCCAGGTTCGCGCCTCCATCGACATCCGCACTAGACGCGGGCAGTCTGCGGCCGAAACCCTGCCCCTGCAACCAACAAAGCGACCAGCACGGCGTTCGAGCGGCCAGCCGGCCGGTGCACCGTGGCAACCTCAGTCGGTCGCCAGCGCTCGCCGCCGCGCGCCTTGCTGCGTAGGGTAGGCCGCGCTCGGCCCGGTTCGAAGCTGCCGCAGTGCCCAGTAGCGGCACCCGCCGGCCAGGGCGAGCCGACGGCCGCGCCCCTGACCGCCGTCGCCTGCAGCCTACGACTCCTCTCTGGGGCCGGGAAGACTTTGGTGTCTTTTCGCCGCAGCCCCCGCGCAGCGCTACAGGCTCGCATCCAGGATCCGCCGATAGTCCTCCGCCAAAGCCGGCCGCGGGTTGGTCGCGTGGCAGTGATCGCGCAACGCATTGGCGATTACCCCGTCGAACGTTTCCGCGCCGATGCCCATCGCGCGCAAACCGCCAGGCAGGCCGAGGCGTTGGTTCAGCGCCCGCAGCGCATCGGTCAGCGACGCGCCGTCACTGACGCCGAAGGCGGCCGCGATCCTGCGCACCTTGTCGGGCACGGCCGGCTCGTTGAACCGAACCACTTCCGGCAGCAGCACCGCGTTGAGGGTGCCGTGGTGCGGCCGCACCGGCAAGCCGCCCAGCGCGTGCGAAAGCGAGTGGACCGCGCCGAGTCCTTTCTGGAACGCCATCGCCCCCTGCATCGAGGCGCTCATCATCTGCCAGCGCGCCTCGCGGTCGGAGCCGTCGCGCACCGCCCGCTCGATGTGTTCGAGCGCGCGCTGCAGGCCGTCGAAGGCGATCGCATCGGCCGGCGGGTTCACCGCCCGCGACAGGAACGTCTCGACGCAGTGCGCCACGGCGTCCATGCCGGTGGCGGCGGTCAGGCCCGGCGGCAGGCCGAGCGTCAGGCCCGGGTCGCAGACCGCCACCTTCGGCACCAGGTGCCAGGAGTGGAAGCCCAGCTTGCGGCCGTCATCGACGATGATGATCGCGCCGCGGGCGACCTCGCTGCCGGTGCCCGCCGTGGTCGGGATCGCGATCAGCGGCGCCACCTGGCTGCCGATGCGCGGGCTGCCGCCCTCGATCGTCGCGTAGCGGGTCAGCGGCCCTTCATGCGTCGCCGCGATCGCCACCCCCTTGGCCAGATCGATCGACGAGCCGCCGCCCAGCGCGATCAGTCCGTCCGCGCCGTACTGCCGAAACTTTGCCGCCGCTTCGCGCACCGCCGCCTCGGTCGGATTGGCCGGCGTGCCGTCGTAGACGGCGAAAAGCAGATCGCCGAGCGCGTCGGCGAGCCGTTGCAGCAGACCGGACCGGCCGCGACGATGCCCCTGTCAGTGCACACCAGCGGCCGCGAGATGCCGAGCCGCGCGCATTCGGACGCAACGAGCGACAAGGCGCCGAAGTCGAACTGCACCTGGGTGATGTACTGCACCAGCGCCATCGCTTTGCTCCCTCGCCCGATCGGCCGCACACCGTCCGGCGACGCCGCCTTCGTGCTTCGCCACCCGCATCGACTCGGCCATTGATGCACTCGCGATCGCGGGCCGAAGGCCGCGGCCACAAATCTCCCTCGCGGCGCCTTGCGCCAGCCGCGCCGACCAAGCCAACTTGCGCCGCCGCAGGGTCCAGCGCCGATGCCGCCGCCCGGGCGACGGCTCGCCGCCGCGGCTCAGCCCGCAGGCAACGACTGCTCGAACCGGCGCCGAACTTCGGTCAGCGCCGGCGGCAGGCCATCGCTGAGCTTCTCGAACAGCTCGCCGTGCAGCGCCAGTTCGCGGCGCCACTGCGCCGGGTCGATCGCGGTGATGCGCTCGTAATCGGCGCGCGAGAAGTCGAGGCCCTTCCAGTTCAGGTCCTCGTAGCGCGGCGTCACCCCGAACAAGTGCTCGGCGCCGGCGCCCCGGCCCTCGATGCGCTCGACCATCCACTGCAGCACGCGCATGTTCTCGGCGAAACCCGGCCACACGAAGCGGCCGGACTCGTCGGTGCGGAACCAGTTGACGCAGAACAGCTTCGGCAGCTTGGCGCCGGCGGCCTGCAGCTTCTCGCCGAGCTTCAGCCAGTGCGCGAAGTGCTCGGCCATGTTGTAGCCGCAGAACGGCAGCATCGCGAATGGGTCGCGCCGCAGCACGCCCTGCGCGCCGGCGGCGGCGGCGGTCGTCTCCGAGCCCATCGTCGCCGCCATGTAGACGCCCTCGGTCCAGTTGCGCGCCTCGGTGACCAGCGGCACGGTGTCGGAGCGCCGGCCCCCGAAGACGAAGGCGTCGATCGGCACGCCGTTCGGGTCCTCCCAGTCGACGTCGATCGACGGGCACTGCGTCGCCGCCACCGTGAAGCGGGCGTTCGGGTGCGCCGCCTTGCGACCGCAGTCCGGGGTCCAGTCCTGGCCTCGCCAGTCGATCAGGTGCGCTGGCGCCGGCCCCATGCCCTCCCACCACACGTCGCCGTCGTCGGTCAGCGCGACATTGGTGAAGATGACGTTCTCGTGCAGCATCGCCATCGCGTTGCGGTTGCTCTTCTCGCTGGTGCCCGGCGCGACGCCGAAGCAGCCGTACTCCGGGTTGATCGCGTACAGGCGGCCGTCCTCGTGCGGCTTGATCCAGGCAATGTCCTCGCCGATCGTGGTCACCCGCCAGCCGTCGAACGCCGGCGGCGGGATCAGCATCGCGAAGTTGGTCTTGCCGCAGGCCGACGGGAAGGCCGCGGCGATGTGGTACTTCCTGCCCTGCGGCGTCGTCACGCCGAGGATCAGCATGTGCTCGGCGAGCCAGCCCTGGTCGCGGCCCATGTACGAGGCGATGCGCAGCGCCAGGCACTTCTTGCCGAGCAAGGCGTTGCCGCCGTAGCCGGAGCCGAAGCTCCAGATCTCGCGCGTCTTCGGAAAGTGGACGATGTACTTGGTCGCATTGCACGGCCACGGCACGTCCTTCTCGCCTGGCGCCAGCGGCTTGCCGACCGAGTGCACGCAGGGCACGAACTCGCCCGACTCGCCGAGGATGTCGTAGACGACCCGGCCCATCCGGGTCATCAGCCGCATGTTCACGACCACGTAGGGGCTGTCGCTGACCTCCACGCCGATGTGCGAGATGTGCGACCCGAGCGGCCCCATCGAAAATGGGATCACGTACATCGTGCGTCCGCGCATGCAGCCGGCGAACAGACCGTTCAGCGTGGCGCGCATCTGCGTCGGATCCATCCAGTTGTTGGTTGGCCCGGCCTCGCGCGCGGTGTCGGTGCAGATGAAGGTGCGGTCCTCGACGCGCGCGACGTCCGAGGGATCGGAACGGGCAAGGAACGAATTGGGCCGCTTGGCCGGATTCAGCCGGATCAGTGTGCCCGTGCGGACCATCTCCTCGCACAGGCGCTCGGATTCCTGCGCCGAGCCGTCGCACCAGACGACGCGGTCGGGCTGCGTCAGGCGCGCGATCGACGCGACCCACTCGACCAGCTTCCTGTTCCGGACATACGCTGGGGCGTTGACGCTGTAGTCGGATGGCACTGCGCTCATGTTCTTGTCTCCCACCGGCGCAACATTCGGTGTGCCGGATGCCATGAAAGTAAGGCCGCAAGCGCCACCACGCCCCGCGGCCACCGATCAAATTCAGTGTACTGCCGGCCCCCAGGAGGCCGGCTCAGATGCTTCCGAGAGGTCTTTGACCGCGGTCAGCCCTCGCGCATCTATCGACGCGCGCTCGGCCAAGAGCGTGGTCTGGCGCCAGCTGGACGACAAAAAGGGCCGGTTACCCGGCCCTTGAACCGCTCAGAAGGCGTGCGCGGCCGTCAGCCGAGCGGCACGATTTCCACGGCCTGCGGGCCTTTTTGGCCCTGTTGCACCTGGTATTCCACGCGCTGGT
>CALGWX010000376.1 GCA_937936215.1 uncultured Burkholderiaceae bacterium
CAATTTCCTTCGCAGGGCCTGCGGGCTGCCGGGCAGCAGCGGGGGCGGCGGGAAATCGGAGTCTGACCCCGATTTTTTGGCGGAGCCTCCGGCGAAGTACCTCGCAACGGTGCGGCGCGAGAACGCGATCGCGATCCGCCATGCGCGCGAGCACAACCTGAAGGGCATCAACGTCTCGATCCCGCGCGACACCTTCACGGTGATCACGGGCGTGTCCGGCAGCGGCAAGTCGACGCTGGCCTTCGACATCCTGTTCAACGAGGGGCAGCGTCGCTACCTCGAATCGCTGAACGCCTACGCGCGCTCCATCGTGCAGCCGGCCGGCAAGCCGGACGTCGACGCGATCTACGGCATCCCGCCGACGGTGGCGATCGAGCAGCGCACCTCGCGCGGCGGCCGCAAGTCGACGGTGGCCACGATGACCGAGGTCTACCATTTCCTGCGCCTGCTCTACATGAAGCTCGGCGTGCAGCACTGCCCCGACTGTCAGGTGCCGGTGCAGCCGCAGAGCTTCGAGGCCATCGCCGCCAGCATCCTGCGCGAGTTCCGCGGCCGCCACATCGGCCTGCTGGCGCCGCTGGTGGTCAACCGCAAGGGGCTGTACACCGACCTCGCGCGTTGGGCGAAGGGCAAGGGCTACACGCACCTGCGCGTCGACGGCGAGTTCATCCCCACCAGCAAGTGGCCACGGCTCGATCGCTTCAAAGAGCACACGATCGAGCTGCCGGTCGGCGACCTGATCGTCTACAGCAACGAGGAGGCGCAGTTGCGCGCGCTGCTCGCCACCGCGCTCGAGCACGGCCACGGCGTGGTCAGCGTCATCTGGCCGCTCGACCGGCTGAGGGAGGCGCTGGCGCGCGGCGAGCCGGCGCGTGACCTCGATTCGCGCGTGTATTCGACCAAGCGGGCGTGCCCTTCGTGCGGCACCTCGTTCCCCGAGCCGGACCCGCGCCTGTTTTCGTACAACAGCAAGCACGGCTGGTGCCCGCAGTGCTACGGCACCGGCTTGAAGCTGCAAGGTTTCGACGAGCAGCAGACCGGCGAGGAAGTGTGGTGGAACGCTTGGTACGAGGGCGAGGAGACGCCCTGCCCGGCGTGCCACGGCCAGCGGCTGAACCGCATTGCGCTGGCGGTGAAATGGCAGGGCCGCTCGATCGCGGAGCTGGCCACGGGCAGCGTGAGCGAGGCGCGCCGCCTTTTCGGCGCCTTGACGCTCGAAGGCCGTGACGGCGAGATCGCCCGCGACGTGCTGGCCGAGATCCGCGCCCGGCTCGATTTTCTCGAAGAAGTCGGCCTCGGCTACCTCGCGCTCGACCGCGCCGCGCCGACGCTGTCCGGCGGCGAGGCGCAGCGCATTCGCCTCGCGGCGCAACTCGGCTCGAACCTGCAGGGCGTGTGCTACGTGCTCGACGAGCCCACGATCGGCCTGCACCCGCGCGACAACCACATCCTGCTCGACGCGCTCGCCAAGTTGCGCGGCCGGGGCAACACGCTGGTGGTGGTCGAGCACGACGAGGACACCATCCGCCGGGCCGAGCACCTGATCGACATCGGCCCCGGCGCCGGCGTGCGCGGCGGGCGCGTGGTGGCCCAGGGCACGGTGGCCGACGTGATCGCCAGCCGCGAATCGATCACTGGGCGTTACCTGCAATCGCCGTTGCCGCACCCGGACGCGCCGCGGCGGCCGGTCAAGGGCGACACGCCGCGGCTGCGGCTGCGCGCCGCCCGCCTGCACAACCTGCGCGATGCCGACGCCGAGTTTCCGCTCGCCCGGCTCACGGTGGTCACCGGCGTTTCTGGCAGCGGCAAGTCGACGCTGGCCCGCGACGTGCTGCTCGCCAACCTGCAACGCGCGGTGAGCGCCGATCCGCGCCGGAAGAAGTTCTCCGGCCCCTGGACCGGCTGCACCGCCATCGACGGCCACGAACTCGTCGACCGCGTGCTCGAGGTCGACCAGACGCCGATCGGCAAGACGCCGCGCTCCTGCCCGGCGACGTACGTCGGCTTCTGGGACGCGATCCGCAAACTCTTCGCCGACACCGCAGAGGCGCGCATGCGCGGCTACGGCGCCTCGCGTTTCTCGTTCAACACCGCCGGCGGCCGCTGCGAGGTGTGCGAGGGTCAGGGCCTGCGCACGATCGAGATGAGCTTCCTGCCCGACGTGAAGGTGCTGTGCGACGTCTGCGGCGGCGGCCGCTTCAACCGCGAGACGCTCGCCATCAGCCTCCGCGGCAAGTCGGCCGGCGACGTGCTGGCGATGGAGATCGACGAGGCGGTGGAGTTCTTCGCCGCCCATCCGTCGATCCTGCGGCCGCTGCAGCTGCTGCAGGACGTCGGCCTCGGCTACCTGACGCTCGGCCAGCCGTCGCCGACGCTTTCCGGCGGCGAGGCGCAGCGGATCAAGCTGGTCACCGAGCTGGCCAAGGTCCGCCTCGACGAAGGGCTGACGCGCACCGGCCGCGCCTACCACCCGCCGCACACGCTGTACGTGCTCGACGAGCCAACGGTGGGCCTGTCGATGCACGACGTCGATAAGCTGATCCGCGTTCTGCACCGGCTGGTCGACGCTGGCAACACGGTGGTCGTGATCGAGCACAACCTCGACGTCATCGCCGAGGCCGACTGGGTCATTGACCTCGGGCCCGAAGGGGGCGACGGCGGCGGGCGCGTGTTGGCGCAGTGTTCGCCGCGGCAGTTGCGGGGGTTGGACACGCACACCGGACAGGCGCTGCATCGCCTCCTCGGCGACGGCGTAGGCTCGGCGACGCGCTGACCGAGCGATTTACCCAGCCTTCGGTCGCGCAGTGTGGACCGCGAGCCAACATCGCGAGCCGCCGTCGTTGCCGCGGCATGCGCTGCCGGCGCCGATCGTCGCCACGCCGCGCCCGCGCCGACGCATCGGGTGCGTCGGGCGCGTGGGTACGACGCTTTGCTTCGAGCGCGGCAGCCGAAGCCGACAGCGGCGGCCGAGTTCGGATCTCTGAGCGCCGATCAACTCGGCGGTAGCCGTACCGGCGACTTGCCGGCGCGACGTGCCGCACTGGCCAGCCCGAAGGCAGCAAGTGCGGCCGCCACGCAGGCACCGCTCGGCGCATCGAGCAGCCAGCTGGCGGCAAGCCCCGCGACGCAGGCGCCCAGCGCCAGGGCGAGCGCCAGCGGCCAGGATGCGCCGGCGCGGCGCCACAGCGCCGGCGCGATGAGGGCGGCGAAGACGACGAACAGACCCAGCACTTGCACCGCGAGCGCGGCTGCCACCGCGAACAGCGGGAAGAACACACCGTTGCGCGCAAGCCAGCGCCGCGCGGCGAGCACCGCGACCGCGGCCGCCGCCAGCAGCGCCACCTGCGCCCACTGCGCCCACAGCACGTCCGCGGCCAGCAACTGCGTCATCCGTTCGCGGCCGTGCGGATCCTGCCGCGCACCGAGCAGCGCGACCGCCGCACCGAGCACGTAGACGAGCCCGATCAGCGCTTCGCGCTGCGCCGGCCAGCGGCGCGCCGCCAGCGCAACCGCGGCGGCGCAGGCGAGCGCGCCGCCGATGGCCGCCGCCTGCGCGGCGAGCTCGCTCGGGTGATCGACGAGCGCGGCGATCCACAGCGCGGCGGCGGCCGCAGCCTGCGCCACCGCCAGATCGATGAAGACGACACCGCGCGCGAGCACCTGCTCGCCCAACGGGGCGAGCGCGAGCAGCCCGCAGACGAGTGCGGCCAGCGGCGCGAGAAACCACGCCTCGGCCAGCGCCCCGCTCATCGGGCGGTGGCAGACAGCAGCTCGCGCAGCAGGCCGTCGAACCACTTGACGAGCTCGGCCTCGCCGGCGTTTTCCTCGACCGTGGCGGGCAGCACCAGCAGCGGCACCGCGCCACCCAGCTGCTGCGCCAGCCAGCGGCCGGAACGCGGATCCTGGTAGCCGGCCAGCACGATCGCCGCCGGCGGCTGTGCACGCAGGCTGTCGCGCAGCCGCTGCAGGTGGCCCGGGGTCGGCGGCATGCCGGGGCGCGGCTCCAGATCCGCGATCTGCTCGATGCCCAACCAGCGCCACAGATAGCCGAAGGTGGTGTGCTGCGCGGCGATCTTCTTGCCGCGCAGCGGTGCGGCCTGCTGCTCCCAGCGCGCGAGGTGCTCCCGCCAGCGGGCCTCGAAGGCGGCCAGGCGCGCGCGGATCGCCGCGCGCTCGGCGGGGCGTTCGGCGGCGAGCCGCTCGGCGAGCGCCTGCGACACCAGCAGCAGGTTGCGCGGATCCGCGTGAACGTGCGGGTTGCCCTCGGCATGCACGTCGCCGGACCACGGCGTGCCGATCGCGCCCGGCTGCGGGTCGATCAGCTCGACGTGATCGGCGGCGAAGAAGACGTCGCGCGCCTTCGGATTGGCCGCGCGTTGCTGCAGCGCTGGCAGCCAGCCGGCCTCCAGTGCGGCACCGGTGCATACGGCCAGATCGGCGCGCCGCAGCTGGGCGATCAGCGCCGGCCGCGCCTCGATGTGATGCGGATCCTGCCCGGCGTGTGTGGCGACATGGATCGTGGCCTGCGGCGCCAGCACGCGCGCCAGCGCCGCCCACTCGGGCTCGCAGGCGAAGATCGTCAGCGCGTGCGCCGGCACCGCGAGCAGCCAGAGCCCGAGGGCGGCCGCGCGCAGCAGCCCGCGGCGCAGGCGGCTAGAACGCATGGGCCGGATGCGCACCGAAGCCCAGCACGTACTGCAGCTGCACCGTGCGCCGCGAGGCATTGTCGATGCCCACGGCGTCGTACTGGCGCGTGAACTGCAGCCGCAGCGACTGCATGTGGCTCGGCTTCCAGGCGATCATCGCCGCCTGCTCGCGCAGCAGCCCCCAGTGGAAGTGCTCGCCGTGCGGAATGCGCACCCGCAGCCAGTCGGCGCGCACGCCGGTTTCCCACGACGGGTGGAAGCGCCAGACCAGCGCCGCGCCGTTGCTCTCGTGCCGGTCGCGCGCGCGGGCGAAGCGGTTGGGGCGCTCGATGCGGGCGGCCTCGAAGATCGCCCGGATCTGCTGGTTGCGCGGGTTGCCATCGGGCGCCCACTTCCACACCGCGTCGACCATCCAGGTGCGGCGGCCAGAAAACTGCGCCCCATGCGCGTGGTCGTGGCCGGCGTGGTCGTGCCCCTCCTCTTCCTCGAGCGCCGCCTGGCGACGGTTGTGCACGTAGGACACACCCGCCTGCCAGCTGTGCTCGCGGCCGATGTCGGCCCCGGTCTTCGCGGTCAGTGTCGCCACCGCCAGACCCGAAGGCGGATCGACCGCCTCGCGCACCAGCCGTTTACCGCGAAGCGCCTCGGCCCCCAGTTGCAGGTAAAACGGCGTCGGCGCGGTCCAGTTCAGCTGCACGCCGTCGTCGAAGTAATGGCCGCCAAAGAAGGCGCGGTACAGCAGCGGCCGCTCGACGAAATCGTCGGCATGCGGATGCTGCGCGTTCAGATAGCCGATCTGCGAATAGAGGCGCCCGGCACGCAGCGCCAGCCCCGCCGGCAGCTGCGTGGTCTGCAGACAGGCTTCCTCGATTGCCTTTTCCAGCT
>CALGWX010000377.1 GCA_937936215.1 uncultured Burkholderiaceae bacterium
CCGCCTGCTGCGCGCCCTGCGCTGGCTGGTAGAAGAGTTCGTCAAAAGGGGAAATGGATGAAGAAGATTGAGCGCATGGCGGGCTTCGTCGGGCTTCTGCTGTTGGTGGCCTTCTTGGCGCCTTACGTGCTGAAGCTCACCCAGGTCGACATCACCCTGATCCTGCTCGGCGGCCTGCTGCTCGCCGGCTACGACTTCTTCACCTCGAAGTAGCGCGGGCGCGGCCATCGCGCCGCGGGTCAGAAGAAGCCGACCCCAACCTGGAACACCTTCTCGACGCGGGGAATCATCCGCTTGTTGGCGACGAACACGATCAGGTGGTCGTCGGCCTCGATGACCGTGTCGTGGTGCGCCATCAGCACGCGCGCGGTGTCGCCCTCGCCGCGGATCACGGCGCCGATGGTGGCTCCCTTGGGCAGCTCGATCTGCTCGACGCGGCGGCCGACCACCTTCGAACTCTTGCTGTCGCCGTGGACGATGATCTCCAGCGCCTCGGCGGCGCCGCGGCGCAGGCTGTGCGCGGCGACCACGTCGCCGCGGCGCACGTACTTCAGCAGGTTCGACAGCGTCGCGTGGCTGGGCGAGATCGCGATGTCGATCTGCCCGCCCTGCATCAGCTCGCCGTAGCTCTTGCGGTTGATCAGCGCGATCGTCCGCCGCGCGCCCATGCGCTTGGCCAGCAGCGCGCTCATGATGTTGTTCTCGTCGTCGTTGGTCAGCGCCGCGAACAGGTCGCACTCGGCCACGCCTTCCTCTTCGAGCAGGTCCTCGTCGGTGGCGTCGCCGTGCAGCACCAGCACCTTGTTCGACAGCTGCGCCGCCAGGTACTCGCAGCGGCGCTTGTCGAACTCGATGATCTTGACGTTGAAGCTGGCGCCCCAGTCGATGCCCTCGCCGGTGTCCAGCGCGCGGGCCAGCCGCAGGCCGATGTTGCCGCCGCCGGCGATGATCACCCGCTTCACGGGCTTGTCCATTCGCCGCAGCTCGCGCATGACGGTGCGGATGTGCTGGCTGGCGGCCAGGAAGAACACCTCGTCGCCAGGCTCGATCATCGTGCTGCCCTCGCACTGGATGCTGCGCTGGTTGCGGAAGATGGCGACGATGCGGGCGTCGACGCTGGGCACGTGCTTGCGCAGGTCCTGGATCGGGCGCGACACCAGCGGCCCGCCGGCCACCGCGCGCACGGCGATCAGGCTGGCCAGGCCATCGGCGAAGTCGAGCACCTGCAGCGCCTCGGGAAACTCGATCAGCCGCAGCAGCATGTCGGTGACGCTCTGCTCCGGCCAGATGATGTGGCTGACGCGGAAGCCCTCGTCGCCGAGCAGCCGCGGGTGCTTCTGCAGCTCGGTGTTGCGCACGCGGGCGATGCGCGTCGGCACGTTGTAGAGCTCGGCGGCGATCTTGCAGGCCACGAGGTTGACCTCGTCGATCGCGGTGACCGCGATCAACATGTCGGCGTCGTCAGCGCCGGCCTCCTTCAGCAGCGACAGCTGGGTGGCATTGCCGACCAGGCCGCGCAGGTCGTAGCGGTTCTGCAGGTCGGCCACACGGCCGCGGTCGCTGTCGATGACCGTGATGTCGTTGGCCTCGGACACCAGGCTCTCGGCGACCGAGGTGCCGACCCTGCCGGCGCCGAGGATGATGATCTTCATCGCGGCGGGCGCGGCGGCCTAGCCCGGTTATTTCACGAGGGACGCGGCAATTGCGCGCGCGGATGCGCGCGGCAGGTTGCGCGATAGGGGCGCAGCAAAGGCTGACGGTCCTTTGCGAGCACTCGAGCGCAAGACGACCGCGCAGGCGCCGCGCCAACCCGCGTCGCCCCGACGATCCAACCCGGCGACGCGGTTCACCTGCCGCAAGCCCTTGACGAAGGTGACGAAATCACACATTCGGGGGCGACCTCGTGAAACATCCGGGCTAGCGGTGGGCGCGGACAGGCGCGGGGCGCGCGCCGCCGCTCACTGGGCGAGCTTGGCGGCGTCGCCGCCGCTGGCGGCGTCGGCGGCCGGCTCCGCCGCCGGCTGGGCGCGGCGGTTGCCGCGCACCAGTTCGATGCCGAGCTGCTTCAGCTTTCGGTACAGGTGCGTGCGCTCGAGCCCGGCGCGGTCGGCCACGCGCGTCATCGAGTACGACTCGCGCGCCAGGTGATACTCGAAGTAGACCCGCTCGAACTGGTCGCGCGCCTCGCGCAGCGGCTGGTCAAGCGGCACCGAGGCGGCATTGGCCGGCGGCGGCGGCGCGGGGCGGGGCGGTTCGACCGGCGCCGGCGGCGTCTCGGCGCGGCCTGCGCCGGCCTGCGCCGCGGCGGCGTTGCTCGCCGCCAATCCGTTCTTCAGCCGCGCCCGCTCCAGCCCGGCGCGCACCGCCGCGAGCAGCCGCTGCAGCGCGATCGGCTTTTCCAGGAAGTCGAGCGCGCCGAAGCGGGTCGCTTCCACCGCGGTGTCGATGGTCGCGTGCCCGGACATCATGATCACCGGCATCGTCAGCTGGCCGCTGGAGGCCCACTCCTTGAGCAGCGTCACGCCGTCGGTGTCGGGCATCCAGATGTCGAGCAGGACGAGATCGGGCGCCTCGCGCTGGCGCAGCGCCCGCGCGGCGGCGGCGTTTTCGGCCGTGAGCACGACGTGCCCCTCGTCGGACAGAATCTCCGACAGCAGTTCGCGGATGCCGATTTCGTCGTCGACGACGAGGACGGTGGCCATGGCTGCAGTGGGCTAATCGCCGTGGCCCGGCGCGCTCCGGCCGCGGGCGGCGGCCCGGGGCGTCCGGCGCGAACGGCGCGCGGCGGCGGTCATCGCGTCAGTGCGTTGCCGCGGCTGCCGCCGGCTGCGTGGCGCCGGCGAGGCGGCGAAAGACGACCGTGACTGCCGCGCCTGTCGTGCCGAGGTTGGCCAGCTCGATGCGCGCGTCATGCTCGTCGGCGATTTTTTTCACGATCGGCAGTCCAAGGCCGGTGCCGCTCGGCTTGGTGGTCACATAGGGCTCGAATGCGCGCCGAAGTATATTCGCTGCGAATCCGGGCCCATTGTCCTCGACCGTCAGGCGCACCGCCTGCGAGGCGCCGCTGCCGATCGTCTCCGTGCGCACGGTCACGCAGGGCCGCTGCCCCTTGACGCTCTGCGCCGCCTCCTGCGCGTTGACCAGCAGGTTGTGGATCAGCTGGCGCAGCTGGGTGGCATCGCCCGCGATCGGCGGCAGCCCGCCGGCCAGCTCCAGCCGCACCGTGGTCTCGCCGGCGCCGCCGCGCTCGGCGCCGTACAGCGACGTCACTTCCTCGATCAGCGCATTCAGGTCCAGCGGCGCCAGCTGCGCCGGCGGCACCCGCGCGTAGTTGCGGAAGTCATCGACCATCCGCTTCATGGCCGCCACCTGGTTGACGATGGTGGCGGTGCCGCGCGCCAGCACGGCCGCGTCCTCCGGCGGCAGCTTGGCGCCGAGCTTCATCTGCAGCCGCTCGGCGGCCAGCTGGATCGGCGTCAGCGGGTTCTTGATCTCGTGCGCCAGGCGCCGCGCCACTTCGCCCCAGGCGAGCGCCCGCTGGCCCGAGATGACCTGGGTGATGTCGTCGAAGACGACGACATAGCCCGGCCCGTCATCCAGCGGCAGGCGCGAGCCCCGCGCCAGCAGCGTGCGCGTCTCGCCCTGCGCCGCGGCCGCCTTCAGCTCGAACTGCTTCTGCCACGATTCGCCGGGGCTGGCGGCGAGCGCCTGGTCGGCGAATGCGGCCTCGATCTCGGCGGCGAACTGTGGCGCCAGCTCGCGCAGGCTGCAGCCGGCGGCCGTGGCCAGCGGCAGGCCGAGGATGCGGCCGGCGCCGTGGTTGGCGGTGACCAGATTCCCGTCGCGGTCGAGCACGATCACGCCGGCCGAGAGATTGGCTAGCACCCGCTCAAGATAGGCGCGGGCATTTTCCAGCTCGCGCGAGCGCGCCTCCACCGCATCGCGCGCCTCCGACAGCTGCCGCGTCATCGCGTTGAACGAGTGGGTCAGCTCGTTCAGCTCGTCGTTGCCGGGAAACTCGCGCACCCGCCTGTAGTTGCCCTCGGCCACGGCCTTGGTTCCCTCGGCGACCTGCAGCAGCGGCGCAGTCATCGAGCCGGCCAGCAACAGGCCGCCGGCCACGGCGGCGAACACCGCCACTATCAGCGTCAACGTCAGCGTGACGGTGTAGATCTGCTTCAGGCCGCCGCGCGCCAGCGACAGCTCCTGGTAGTCGCGGTAGCCGACCTGCAGCGCCGCGGCGTGGGCGGCTACCGTCGGCGGCAGCCGCTGCACCATCTGCAGGAAGCGCGGCTCGCGCCGGCCGCCGCCGAGGGTCGGAATCGACACCAGCACTCGCGTGCGCAGCGCCGAGCGCTCGTCGGCGGCCAGCGGGTCGCCCTCGATGACCGCCAGCTGCCGCTGCGTGCGGGCCAGCTGCAGATCGGCCGCCGACGGCAGTTCGGGCACCCAGTCGGCGGGCCGTTCGCCGGCGGCGCCGATCAGCTGGCCGCTGGCGCTGACCAGCAACGCCTCCTGGATGCCGGCGCTCTCGCGGGCGCGGTCAAGCGCCGCCAGTTGCATCGACTCCGGCACGTCCGCCAGGTCGATAGCGATGGCCCGCGCCTTGACGGTGAGATCCGCCAGCTGCGCGTCGAGCGCGGCGCGCCCGAGCGACAGGCCGGAGTCCAGTGCGCGGTCGACGCGCACGTCGAACCACGACTCGATCGACCGCGACAGGAACTGCACCGACACCACGTAGATCAGCACCCCCGGCAGCACGCCCATCAGCGCGAAGGCCACCGCGAAACGGGCCATCAGGCGGGCGCCGAAGCGGCGCGCGCGGTAGCGGCGCACGAGCCGCCACACCAGCGCCAGCACGAACACCAGCAGCGCCGCGGCCAGGCCGCCGTTGACCGCCAGCAGCAAGGGGTAGTGGCGGCCGAAGGAGGCGGTGTTGCTAGCCGAGGAGGCGAGCAGGAACAGCGCCACGCCGCCGAGGGCGAACGCGGCGATCGAGCCATAGCGGAGCAGCGGTGGCATCGCGGCGACGATCAGCGCGGGTGGCAGCGGCGCGCCGCCCGCTCAACGCAGCAGTTCGGGTCCGACGGGCACATTGCGCCACTCGGAAGTCAGCGTCCAGTCGCGGCTGGTCAGGGCGCCGAGCTGGAACGGCCGCGGCAGCTGCGCCGTGTCCAGGCGCATCCTGACCCAGCCCTCGTATTTCGTTCCGGGCGCAAGCTGACTGCGCTCGAAGACCGTCCAGCGGCTGACGCGCCGAAGACTTGCCAGTGCCGCGCCGAGGCTGTCGAACGGCAGCGCCAGCGTGCCGCGCGCCAGCCGGTACTGGCGTGTCAGCGGGCTGTAGCTCAGGCGGTAGGTCAGCGAGGTGGCCACCCGGCGCTCGTCGAACCAGTACCAGCGCGAACGGTACAGCTCGAACTCGACCACGAAGTACAGCGGTACGCCGCCGTTGACGGCGTCCTCGAGCGTCCACGGCAGGTCGAAGTCGAAGACGGCGTCCAGTTCGACGCCGTCGCCCTCGTCGGCGGGACGCAGCTGGGCGCTGACGACCTCGATGCGCTCGACGGCGGTGGCGGGCGCCACCGCGCCGAGCAGCGCGCCGGCGGTGAGCAGTGCCGCCGCGAGCAGGCGGCGCAAGGGTGTTGCCGCCGGCGCCGCGCGGGCGAGAACGAGGCCGGCTGCGCACGCCATCGGGGTCAGGCAACAACCGCCAAGGGGCGGCGCGTGCAGTGGGCGCGATGGCGCCGCCGGCCAGGCGCGGCGGTTGCGGGATGCTGCCGGGGGCGACCCAGGGCCACTGGCGTTGTCATTCTCACCGCGCCTCAGGTCTTCTCGAACATCGCGAAGAAAAAGCCGTCGTGCACGGTCGGCAGGCCCTGCCGCCACGCGTCGCCCTGCGCCGGCAGCAGGCGAAGCTGCGGCTTGCCGACACCGGCCAGCGGCACCGGCCGCGCGTCGGCGTGGCGGCGCGCGAAGGCTTCGGCCTGTTGCGGCCCTTCCTCGGCAAACAGCGAGCAGACGACGTAAAGCAATCTACCAGCGGGCCTGAGCAGCGGCCACAGCGCCTCCAGCAGCCGCGCCTGCGCCGTTGCTAATTGCGCAACATCGGCGGGACGCCGCAGCCAGGGGATGTCCGGGTGCCGGCGCACGATGCCCGAGGCGGTGCACGGCGCGTCGAGCAGGATGCGGTCGTAGCGGCCGCTGGCATAGCGCTGCGGTGCGGCCGCGTCGGCGACGCAGACCCGGATGCTGGCGTGCTCGCGCGCGCCGGTGCGACCAAGGTTGTCCTCGATGCGCGCCGCGCGCGCGGCGTCGACGTCGACGGCGTCGATCGTCAGGCGGTCAGCGGCCTCGGCCAGTTGCGCTGTCTTGCCGCCGGGCGCGGCGCAGGCGTCGAGGACGCGCATGCCGGGGTCGAGTTCCAGCCACGGCACGGCGAGCTGCGCGCCGGCGTCCTGCACCGAGACCTCGCCGGCGTCGAAGCCGGGGATGTCGTGCACTGGGCGCGGCTCGTGCAGCCACACCGCCGTGGGGCCAACCCGCGTGGCGGCGATGCCTTCGAGCCGCAGCCGCTGCAGGTAAGCCTCGACGCCAGCGCGTCGCACGTTGACCCGCAGCACGAGCGGCGGCGGCTGGCGTTGCAGCTGCAGGATCGCCGCAAAGCGGGCCGGCTCGGCGCGACGCACCTCATCGATCCACCATCGCGGCGCGTTCAGGGCCACCGCGGGCTCGCGCTCGAGTTCCGGCCGCAGTGCCGGCAGCCGCCGCAGCGCATTGCGCAGCACCGCGTTGACGAAGCCGCTAGCGGCGCGCGTGGCGGCATCGGCCTTGGCCGCCTGCACCGCCTGGTCGACCACCGCGTAGGCCGCATGGCGCTCGGCCAGCAGCTGCCCCAGCGCCACCGCCAGCAGTGCCGCCGCCGCCGGCTCGGGCGCACGGTGCGCGAGCTTGTGCAGCAGGGCCTCGATCAACGCCAGGTGGCGCACGGCGGTGTAGGCGATGTCCTTGGCGGCGGCGGCCAGCCGCGGGTGCGACGTGCCGATGGCGACGAACCCGCCCTGCGCCTGGTCGAGGGCGGCGTCGAGCGATGTGCCGGCGCGGAAAGCTCGCCAGGCCGCGGCGGCCAGCCGCAGCGCGTCGGCCAGCGGCGGCGCGCCGCCGTTCATGGGCTGGCCGCTTCCAACGGCTGGCCTTCGAGCCGTTCGCCCACCGCGATCGGCAGGCCCGCGAGGAACTCGGCCGCGCGCATCCGGCGGCTGCCGGGCCGCTGCAGTTCGGTGGCGACCAGCACGCCTTCGCCGCAGGCGATGCGCAGCCCGTCACCATGGGCCGCGAGCACCGTGCCGGGCGGCTGGCTCGCGGCGCCGCTTTCGGCATGGGCGCGCCAGAACTTCAGCACCGTCTGCCCGCGGCGGGCGCAGGCGACGGGAAAGGGATCGAAGGCGCGCACGCGACGCGCCAACAGCGGCGCCGGCAACGCGAAGTCGAGCCAGGCCTCGCGCTTGTCCAACTTTGGCGCGTAGGTAGCGCCCGCGGCCGGCTGCGGCGTGGCCCGCAGCCGGGCGGCGGCGGCCTCGCGCAGCGCGCGCACGATCAGCCGCGCGCCGATGGCGGCGAGCCGCGCGCTCAGCGTGCCGGTCGTGTCCTCGGGCAGGATCGGCGTGGATTCGGCGAGCAGCATCGGCCCGGTGTCGAGGCCGGCGTCCATCTGCATGATGGTGATGCCGGTCTCGCTGTCGCCGGCTTCGATGGCGCGCGCCACCGGCGCCGCGCCGCGCCAGCGCGGCAGCAGCGAGGCGTGGATGTTCAGCGCCGTGGGCCGGCCGCAGCCGGCATCGGGCAGCCCGCGCGGGATGTCGAGCACCGCCTGCGGCAGGATCAGACCGTAGGCGGCCACCACCAGCGCGTCGGCGCCTACGGCGCGCAGCCGCTCGTGCGCGGCCGCGGCCGCCTCGCCGCCCCGCTTCAGGCTCAGCGTCTCCGGCGTGGCCACGGCGATGCCGCGCGCCAGCGCCAGCTGTTTGACGGGGCTCGGCGCGAGCTTCATGCCGCGGCCGGCGGGGCGGTCGGGCTGGGTAAGCACCAGTGGCACGTCGATGCCGGCCTCGACGATCGCGGCCAGCGCGGCGGCGGCGAACTCCGGCGTGCCGGCAAAGACGATGCGCATGCGGCGATTCTAGGTGCCGGCTGCCGCCGGGCCTCTCCGCCGCGTACGATCGGCGCATCCACCGCCAGACGCGAGGCCGTGAATTGATCCGTTGCGCCTGCCGATCCCGCGGCTGCCCGCCCTGCTTCGCGGCGCGGGACGGCTGCTCACGGCAACCCCTCGCCGCTCGCGACCATTTCTTCGCCGCATCGAAGAGCCGGACATGACGCCGCTCGGCGTGCTCGACGCGCTGTTCCTGCACCTCGAAACGCCCGCCACGCCGATGCACGTCGGCGCGCTGCACCTGCTGGCCGCGCCGAAGGGACGCGGCGACCTGTTCGCGGCGATCCGCCACCATGTCGCGGCGCGCCTGTCGTCGGCGCCGGTGTTCACGCGGCGGCTGCGCCCGTTGCCGCTGTCGTTCGCCGATCCGGTGTGGGTCGACTGCCGCGTCGACCTGGACCACCATCTGCGGCGGGTGCGGGTGCCTGCGCCCGGCTCGCAGCGCGAGCTCGAGGCGTTGGTCGCGCGCCTGCACGCGCAGCC
>CALGWX010000378.1 GCA_937936215.1 uncultured Burkholderiaceae bacterium
AGCGGCGGATCGAGCGCATCAGGGCGGATCCAGTTCGCCAAGCGTCCAGCCCACGCCGCGCACGTTGCGGATCGCGCGCTCGCCGAGCTTGCGCCGGAGATGGTGGATATGCACTTCGACGGCGTTGCTGCCCACCGGCTCGTTCCAGCCGTACAGCCGCTCTTCGAGCTGCGCGCGTGACAGCACCGCGCCGGGCTTCTCCAGCAACGCCTGCAGCAGCGCGAACTCGCGCGGCGAGAGATGCAGCGGCCGCTCGCCGAGCCACGCCGAGTGCGTGGCGGGGTCGAGCCGCAGCCGCCCATGCGCCAGCACCGGCTCGGCGCGGCCGGCAGCGCGCCGGGCGAGAGCCCGCACGCGCGCCAGCAGTTCGTCCAGATCGAAGGGCTTGACGAGGTAGTCGTCGGCGCCGGCATCCAGCCCGGCGATGCGGTCGCTCACCGTGTCGCGCGCGGTGATCACCAGCACCGGCAGACGGTCGCCACGCGCGCGCAGGTCGGCCAGCAGCTTCAACCCGTCGCGCCCCGGCAGGCCGAGGTCCAGCAGCAGCAGGGCATAGGGAGCGCCGGCGGTCAGCGCCCGCGCGCCCGCGGCCCCGTCCTGCACCCAGTCGACGGCATGGCCCTCGCCGCGCAGGGCGAGGGCGACGGCTTCGCCGATCATCGGGTCGTCTTCGATCAGCAGCAGGCGCAAGGTGGGGGAGCGGCGGTCGTGAGATGAAGGAACGCCGCGCAGGATAAGGAAAGGGCGCGGGCCTTGCCGCGCGGCGATCAACCAGCCGCCGCGCCTTCGCGCACCAGCAGCACGTCGGCGGTGACCATCAGCGCCACGTTCGACGCCACGCTGCCGAGCAACGCTGCCTCCAGCCGCCCCTTGCTGCGCGAGCCGAGCACGACGAGGTCGGCGCGATGGTGCTGCGCCTCGTGCGCCAGCAGCACCCCCGGCGGGCCGTAGGCGAGCAGCGGATGGCAACGTTCGGCCACCGCGCCGAGGCCGGCGACGAAGGCGTTCAACGCCTGCTGCGCCTGCGCCCGCGCGCGGCCGCGGTAGTACGCCTCGGCGTCGGGATTGGCCTGGCCGAGGAACAGTTCCGCCGCGAAGGGATCCTCGTAGGCGTGCAGCAGCCAGAGGTCGGCGCCGGGGCACAGGTCGGCGGCGAAGCGGATCGCCTGCGCGCAGGCGGCGCTGCAGGCCACACCGGCGAGCAGGCGCCGGTAGTCCTGTGCGGCGTCGTTGCGCACGACGAGGATCGGCGCGTCGCAGCGCTCCATCAGCGCCAGCGCGGTGCTGCCGAGGACGGCCTCGCCGACCAGGCTGCGGCCGTGCGCGCCGACGACCACCAGTTGCGCCGCGATGCGATCGGCGTAGGCCGCCACCGCATCACGCGGGTCGGCTTCGAGCACCTCGGTCACGGCGAGGGTGCCGGCGGCCGACGCACACTGCGCCAGCCGCTGCCGGATCAGGCCAACGTCGGCCTGGACGTCGGCCCCGGCGAACCACGCGCGCACCTGCTCGAGCCAGTTCGTCGGCAGGGCGGTGACCAGATGCAGCTCGGCGCGATGCGCGGCGGCCAGCCGGGCGGCACGCTGCAGGGCCAGGCCGCTGACCTGGGAAAAGTCGGTGGCGGCGACGATGCGCTCGATCGGCATGGCGTCCTCCGGTTTCAGTGGGAAAGCTCCGCCGCCAGCAGCCGCGCCGCGTGGTCGGCGGCGTCCTGGAACGGCCGCAGCAGCAGGTCGGGATGCGCGCGCGACAGCCGGCGGATGTCCTCGCCGCTGCGGACAGCCAGCGCGATGCGGCCGCGGAAGCGGTGCGCCCGCAGCGCTGCCACCAGCGCCAGCGCCACGTCGGGGTCGGGCATCGTCAGCACCGCCCACTTCGCGCCGGCCAGCGGCAGGTCGTCGAGCAGCGCCGGGTCGGAGGCGTCGCCAAAGCGCACCGGCACCGTATGGCGCACCGCGGCGCGCACCAGTTCGGGGTCGAAGTCGACGCCGAGCACCTGGCGGCCGTCGCGGGCCAGCTGCTCGGCGAGCCGCTGGCCATAGCGGCCCATGCCGAAGACGATCACCTCCGGTTGCGCCTCGTCGTGCGGGGCGAGCGCGCCGCGCGTCTCGCGATACGGCACCTTGCGCTCGAAGATGGCCAGTACCGGCGCCAGCGCCTCGTACAGCCTTTCGGCGTACAGGATCATGTAAGTAGAGGCCGCGATGGTAACGATGCCGACGGTGGTCGTCACCGCCAGCGCGTTGCCGCCGACGTGGCCGAGCGTGACCCCCATCGCCACGAAGACGATCGAGAACTCGCTGATCTGCGCCACCGTGAGCCCCGCCAGCAGCCCGGTGCGGGCGCGGAAGCCCATGACCCCCATGATCGCCAGCACGATCAGCGGGTTGCCGATCAGCACGAAGGCCGACAGGATCGCCGCCGGCAGCAGCTCGCCGCCGATGGCGCCGACTTCCAGCCGTAGGCCCAGCTCGATGAAGAAAAACAGCAGCAGGAAGTCGCGCAGCCCCGCCAGCCGCGCCGCCACGGCGTCGCGAAACGGCGTGGCCGCCAGCGTGAAGCCGGCCAGGAAGGCGCCGACCTCCTTGCTGAAGCCGGCCAGTTCTCCGCCTGCCGCCGCCAGCACGCCCCAGGCGATGGACACGAGCAGCAGCAGCTCGCCGCTGCGCGCCGCGCGCCGCGCCACCTGCGGCACCACGTAGCGCAGCGCGACCCACACCACGGCTGCCGCGCCGGCCAGCTTGGCCAGCGTGACCAGGGCCACCTGCCAGACCGTGGCCTCCGGCGACTCGCGCAGGCTGCCCAGGATCATCAGCGCGATCACCACCGCGATGTCCTGCACGATCAGGAAGCCCATCGCCACCCGGCCATGCAGCGAGTCGATCTCGCGCTTGTCCGACAGCAGCTTGACGATGATGATCGTGCTGGAAAACGTGAGCGCGATCGACACGTACAGCGCCGTCACCCAGTCGTAGCCCAGCAGCAGGCAGATGGCGTAGCCGATCACGATCGTGAAGCCGAGCTGGCCTAGCCCCGTGGCCAGCGCCACCGGCCCCAGGTGCCGCACCAGCCGCGGGTCGAGCTTCAGCCCCACCGCGAACAGCAGCAGCGTGACGCCGAACTCCGCCAGCAGCCCGAGCGCCTCCGCCGGTGCCGCCCAGCCGATCAGCGCCGGCCCGGCGGCCACCCCCATCACGATGTAGGCGAGGATCAGCGGCTGCTTCAGCCAGCCGGCGATGAGGCCGAGGGCGGCCGCGATCAGCAGCAGCACCGCGAACTGCTGGAACACCGTCAGCGCGGTGGTCATCGCCGAGGCCTCCGCCAGCGTCACAGCCGCACCACGCCGAGCCGGCGCAGCAGCGCCTTCTCCGCCTCGACGGCGAGGAATTTCGCCAGCGCCAGCGCGAGGATCAGCGCCCACGCCGCCGCATCGAGCGGCGCGGTGGCGAACAGCGCCTGCAGCGTCGGCTCGCAGGTCAGCAGCAGCTGCAGCGCCAGCAGCGGCGCCGCCACGGCGAGCGCGACGGGATTGCCGGTCAGCCCGGACCAGTCGAGCGAGCTGGCGACGAAGCGGCGGCAGTTGAAGAGATACACGAGTTCGCCGATCACCAGCATGTTCACCGTCGCGGTGCGTGCGGCCTCCAGCGACACGCCGCGGGCCAGGTCCCGTTCAAAGACGAAGAAGGCAGCGGCGATCATCAGGACGGTCACGTAGGCGAGCCGGAAGAGCAGCAGCCGCGTGATCAGTGGCTCGGCCGGCGGCGCGTCGGCCGCCACCGCCGCGGCCGCTTTCTCGACTGGCACCGAGTCGCCGGTCAGCACCGCCTCGTCGATCTCGAGGTTCTTCTCGCGCAGCAGCCGCAGGTTGGTCGGCACGCGGTCGCCGGGGCCGGGCAGAACGACGTCGCCCGCCACCAGTTCGGCGGCGGCGACCTCGCGCCGCTGGCCGCCGCGCAGCACGATCGCGGTGGCCGCCAGCATCGCCCGTACCGCCTTCAGCGCCCGCTCGGCCTTGCCTTCCTGCTTGTCGCCGACGA
>CALGWX010000379.1 GCA_937936215.1 uncultured Burkholderiaceae bacterium
CCAGCCCCAGGCTGGCGAAGCGCAGCGCGAATTTCTTGCGCCGCGCCAGCAGCCAGAAGTAGGCCACCACCAGCAGCGGCAGCAGCAGCAGGAACCACAGCGCTTCGGGCCAGAGGAAAGTCATCGGCGGCTCGTGAAGAACGAATAGCCGGCGGGCGCCGCCACCGGCGGCGCCGCGGGCGCGGCGGCGGCGCGGCCGAGATGCGCCGGCAGGCCGCCGCCGGTGGCCAGCCGCGCCCGCTGCTTGCGCAGGTCGGCAAAGCGCAGGATGGCGTCGGCGAGGTCGTCCTCGGTGGAAAGCTCCAGCGTGTCGACGCCGGCGTCGGCCAGCGCCGTGCGCAGGGCGCGCTCGCGCTTCTCGGCGGCGGCGGCGAAGCGGCGGCGAAAGCCCGCGTCGTGCGTGTCGACCCAGATCTGCTCGCCGGTCTCGGCGTCTTGCATCAGCACGCCGCCGATGTCGGGCAGCTTCATCTCCAGCGGGTCATACAGGCGGATGGCGATCACCTCGTGCCGCTGCGCCAGCCGCGCCAGCCACGGCGCCCAGCCCGGCACGCTGATGAAATCGGAGACCAGGAACACCAGCGAGCGCCGCTTCATCATCCGCAGCGAGTGCAGCAGCATCTCGGCGAGATCCGTCGGCCGCGGCTCGCCCGACGCCGGTTGCAGCAAGCTGGCGAGCAGGTGCAGCACGTGGCGGCGCCCGGTGCGCGGCGGGATCACCGCGTCGACGCGGCTGCCGTAGCGCAGCAGCCCGACGCGGTTGCCACGCCGCGTCAGCACGCGGGCGATCAGCGCCACGAACTGCGCCGCCACCGACTGCTTGCTGGCCTCGGTGGAGCCGAAGTCCACCGACGGCGACATGTCGACGAAGAACCACGCCGCCAGCTCGCGGTCCTCGTGGAACTCGCGCACGTGCGGCACCTGCAGGCGGGCGGTGACGTTCCAGTCGATGTGGCGCACGTCGTCGTGGTACTGGTACTCGCGCAGGTCGGCGAGATCGAGCCCGGCGCCGCGAAAGAGCGTGCGGTAATCGCCGTGCAGCGCGCCGTCCAGGCGCTTGAGCACCGTCCACTCCAGCCGGCGCAGGATCGCCTCGGCCTTGCCAGGGGCAGGCGCCGAAGCCCCCGGCGGCCCGTCGTTGCCGGCCGACGGCCCCGCGCCGGCGGCCCCCGCGGCGCGCGTTTCGCCGCGGCCCCGGCCTCGGCCAGGGTGAACTTCAGCCATTGGCGACGCGGACATGGGCCTGCAGCGGCTTGTCTGGCGCGGCGACGTGCTTCATCACCGTGCGGATCAAGTCGTCGGCGGTCTTGCCCTCGGCGAGCGCCTCGTAGGACAGCACCAGGCGGTGCCGCATCACGTCGGGCACGAGGTCGGTGACGTCCTCCGGCAGCACGTAGTCGCGGCCGCGCAGGAAGGCGAGCGCACGCGCGCCCTCGATCAGGTGGATCGTCGCCCGCGGGCTGGCGCCGAAGGTGAGATAGCGGGCAAGGTCCTTGATGCCGTGCCGCTCCGGATCGCGCGTGGCCGAGACCAGCCGCACCGCGTACTGCATCAGCGACGGGTCGACGTAGCCCTTGCGGCACTCGCGCTGCAGCTCGGCGAGCTGCTCGGTGGTCGTCACCGGCCCCACCGTCACCGGCGGGCCGGTCACGCGCTCGACGATGACGAACTCCTCCTCGTCGGTCGGGTAGCCCACCAGCACCTTCATCATGAAGCGGTCGACCTGCGCCTCCGGCAGCGGGTAGGTGCCCTCGGTCTCGATCGGGTTCTGCGTGGCCATCACCAGGAACGGCTCGGGCACCGGGTAGGTGTGGCCGGCGATCGTGACCTGCCGCTCCTGCATCACCTCCAGCAGCGCGCTCTGCACCTTGGCCGGGGCGCGGTTGATCTCGTCGGCCAGCAGCAGGTTGGTGAACACCGGCCCGAGCGAGGTGGCGAAGTCGCCGGTCTTCTGGTTGTAGATGCGCGTGCCGACGAGGTCGGCCGGCACGAGGTCCGGCGTGAACTGGATCCGCTTGAAGCCGCCGGAGATGGTGGCGGCGAGCGTCTTGACGGTGAGCGTCTTGGCCAGCCCCGGCACGCCCTCGACCAGCAGATGGCCTTGCGCCAGCGTGGCCACCAGCACGCGCTCGAGGAAGTGGTCCTGGCCGACCACCACTTTCTTCACCTCGAACAGGATCTTCTCCATCGTCGAAGCGACCGCCTCGTCGCTGGCCTTCCGCAGGGTCATGGGATCTCGCGTCTAGAAGGGGTGGATGCCGACGCCGGCGGCGGCGTTCTCGATCGGCACGGCGAAGCCGATGCCGATGAAGGTGCGCTCGCCGCCGGGATTGAGGATCGCGGTCACGATACCGACCACCTCGCCGTCCATGGTGACGAGCGGGCCCCCGGAATTGCCCGGGTTGGCGGCGGCGTCGAACTGGATCAGGTTGGTGAGGGTGCGCTTGCCCTGCGGCGAGCGGAAGTCCCGCTCCAGCCCCGAGATCACGCCCGCCGACACCGACGGGCCGATGCCGAACGGAAAGCCCACGGCGACGACCTGGTCGCCGGGCTTCAGGTCCGAGGTGGAGCGCAGCGTGGCCGGCTCCAGGCCGTCCTTCGGCAGCGTCTTGGCCTGCAGCACGGCGAGATCGTTCTCCGGCATCACCTTGATGACGGCGGCGTCGGACTCGGTGCCGTCGTAGAACTCGACGACGATCTTCTCGGAGCCGGAGACCACGTGCAGGTTGGTAAGGATCACGCCGCTGTCGACGATCACCACGCCGCTGCCCACGCCTTCGTCGATGTCGGCGTCACCGCGCTCGCCGGGCGCCACGCCCCGCACGCGCACCACCGATGGCGCGATCGCCTCCGCCGCCTTCGCCGCCGGCGACGGCAACACCTTGGTGTTCAGCGTGTGCAGCACGGCCTTGTCGATGTCCGCCTGCGTGAGCGGCCTGGGCGCCGGGCCGGTGCGCTGCGCCGCGAACACGGCCAAGGCGGTCACCAGCGCGCCGGCGGCGAGCAGCAGCGGCTTCTCGTAGCGCGCGGCGAAGCGGCGCAGCGCCGAGCGCGGCGCGGCCGCCGACGCCGGCTGCGGCGCCGCCGGCTCAGGGGAGGCCGGCTCGGCGGTGGCTGGCGCCGCCGCGGCTTTGCCGCCACCCGCCGCGGCGCTTGCCGCCGCGGCCGGCCGGGACTGGCTGTACAAGGCCACGCGCTTCATTCGCATCCCCTTTCCATGGCTGCTTCGGCCGCGGCAAAGCTGCTTCGACCGGCCGCCCTCGCGCAAGTTGCGAGGGCGCGGATCGACATCGGCCGCCTTCCACCGGCCGGATGGTGACGGATCGCCGGCCGCGGATCAATCGCCGCGGGCGGCACGGCGGGCAGTCGCCCCGTAGACTTGCGACCTCCCCTTGGAGACGCAGCCATGAACGCGCCGCAAGCCCCTGCTCGCATCAAGGCCCAGTTCAACTGGGCGGACCCGCTACTGCTCGAGGAGCAACTCACCGAAGAGGAGCGCATGGTGCGCGACGCGGCGCACCGCTACGCGCAGGACAAGCTCGCGCCGCGGGTGCTGGAGGCGTTCCGGCACGAGAAGGCCGACCCCTCGGTGTTCCGCGAGATGGGCGCGCTCGGCCTGCTGGGGCCGACCATCCCGGCCGACTACGGCGGCCCGGAGCTGAACTACGTCTGCTACGGTCTGATCGCGCGTGAGATCGAGCGCGTCGACTCCGGCTACCGCTCGATGATGAGCGTGCAGAGCTCGCTGGTCATGCTGCCCATCTACGAGTTCGGCTCCGAGGCGCAGCGGCGCAAGTACCTGCCGAAACTGGCCACCGGCGAGTGGATCGGCTGCTTCGGCCTGACCGAGCCCAACCACGGCTCGGATCCCGGCAGCATGGAGACGCGCGCGCGCACCGTGCCCGGAGGTTTCCGCCTGCACGGCACCAAGAACTGGATCAGCAACTCGCCCTTTGCCGACGTCTTCGTCGTCTGGGCCAAGAACGACGACGGCCGCATCCGCGGCTACCTCCTGGAAAAGGGCATGAAGGGCCTGTCGGCGCCGCCGATCCACGGCAAGGTGGGGCTGCGCACCAGCACCACGGGTGAGATCGTCATGGACGACGTCTTCGTGCCGGCGGAGAACGAGTTGCCGGGCGTGGAAGGCCTGAAGGGGCCGTTCACCTGCCTGAACAGCGCCCGCTACGGCATCGCCTGGGGGGCGCTGGGCGCGGCCGAGGACTGCTGGCACCGGGCGCGGCAGTACGTGCTCGACCGCAAGCAGTTCGGCCGCCCGCTGGCCGCCAACCAGCTCATCCAGAAGAAGCTCGCCGACATGCAGACCGAGATCGCGCTCGGCCTGCAGGGCTGCCTGCGCCTGGGCCGAATGAAGGACGACGGCACGGCCGCGGTGGAGGTCACCAGCATCCTGAAGCGCAATTCTTGCGGCAAGGCGCTGGAGATCGCGCGCATGGCGCGCGACATGCTCGGCGGCAACGGCATCGTCGACGAGTACGGCGTGGTGCGGCACATGGTCAACCTGGAAGTGGTGAACACCTACGAGGGAACGCACGACATCCACGCCCTGATCCTCGGCCGGGCGCAGACCGGCATCGCGGCGTTCTCCTAGCCGCATGCGCGCGTACCGCTATGACGCCTATGGCCCGGTGTCTGCCGTCCTGCGACTGGTGGAGACGGCGCAGCCTCGCCCCGGCCCCGGCCAGGTGCTGGTGCGGGTCGGCTACGCGTCGATCAATCCGCTCGACTGGAAGCTCGTCGAGGGCGAGTTCAGGCTGATTTTCAAGAGCAAGCCGCCGGCGGGTGTCGGCTGCGAGTTCTCCGGCCTCGTCGAGGCGCTGGGCAGCGGCGTGACGGCGCCGCCGATCGGCACGCCGGTGGTCGGCTTCATCGACCCCGCGGCGCGTCCGCCGGGGGCGCTGCAGCAGTTCGTCGTCGTCGATGCCAAGCACGTGCAGCAGGTCGATGCCGCCGACCTCGAGGCCGCCTGCACGCTGCCGGTGGCGGGCATTTCCGCCTTGCAGATGTGCCGGCTGGCGGAACTGAAGAGCGGGCAGCGCGTGCTGGTGCACGGCGCGGGCGGCGGCGTGGGCAGCTTCGCGGTGCAGGTGGCGAAGATGCTCGGCGGGCGGGTCACCGCCACCAGCAGCCGCGCCAACCAGCCGGTGCTGGAATCGCTCGGCGTCGAATCGCGCATCGACTACACGACGCAGAAGGTCGCCGCCTGGGGCGGCCCGTTCAATGCCGTGCTGGACTGCTCGAGCACGCTGGGCAGCGCCGACATCGGCACCCTGCTTGCCGCCGGCGGCCACTACGTCCGCACGCTGCCGGCGATGCCGTCGCTGCTGCTCGATCCGCTGCTCAACCCGCTGCGCCCGGTCAAGCGCCACGCGCTGCGGCTCAAGGCCAACGTCGATGACCTGCGCACGCTGCTGGCGTGGCTGCGCCGCGGCCGCATCCGGCCGTTGATCACGCAGCGCTTCGCCTTCACGGAGGCGGTGGCGGCGCTGGAGCTGTCGAAGAGCGGCCGCGCGCACGGCAAGCTGGTGGTGCAGGTGCAGTAGCGGAGTGCTGTCGGCGCCGGCGTCGGCGGCCGCAGGCGCGCGCCGGACGGCCGCTTCGGCGACCTATCGGCCCTCATCCCATGCTCTTGAGCGGAAAGCTCGACGCGCCGCAATCGCGGCGATGATTGCACCGCAGCCTTCGCGCCGACCTCAGGCTGCGGCCGCGAAGCGCATCAACGCGGTGTCGGCGTCGCCCATTTCGATCTCAATCGCGAGCAGCCGCTTGACGTAGTGCGACACGGCGTATTCGTCAGTCATGCCGATGCCGCCGTGCAGCTGGATCGCCTCCTGGCCGATGGCGCGCAGGGCGCGGTGCGCCATTACCTGCGCCGCGTCGAGCGCGCGCGCGCCCGCGGGCGAGCCGAGCTTCATTGCCGCCGCCCACGCCAGCGACTGCGCCTGCTCGTCCAGGATCGCGAGATCGGCCATCCGGTGCGCCAGCGCCTGAAAGCGGCCGATCGGCTGGCCGAACTGCTTCCGCGTGCGCAGGTATTCCGCGGTCAGGTCGAGCACGGTGCGGCACAGGCCGACACCCTCGGCGATGCGGCCGACCCGCGCCACGTCGCGCGCCGTGCGCATCGCGGCAGCCGCCGCATCGCCCTGCGCCAGCGCGACCGCCTCCTGCAGCGGGCCTTCGATCTGCGCCGCCGCTGTGCCGTCGAACTGGCGCCAGCTTCGCCGCAGCGCCCCGCGCAGGGGCAGCAGGCACAGGCGGTCGCCTTCCGCGAACAGGACGGCGTCGGCATAGCTGCCGTGCGCGGCCACGCCCTGCACGTGGCCATTAGTGAACTGCGGCTCAGGCAGGGGCACGATGATTGAGCGGCCGGCGGCGATCGCCGCCAGCGCCTCGTCGCGCGCCGCGCCCGCCGGGACGGATGCCAGTGCCGCCGGGGCCGCCAGCGCGCCGTCGACGAAGGGCTCGAGCAGCCAGCCGCGGCCCAGCGCCTGCGCCACCAGCACGCCGTCGATCAGCGGCCGCGCCAGCCCGCCGGCGGATTCCGGCACCAGCAGCGACGTGAGGCCGAGCTGCGCGAACTCGCCCCACAAGGGCGGCACATCCTGCGCCGCCGACCGCGCCACCGCGCGGCGCGCCTCGAACGAGCAGCGCTCACGCACCAGCCGCTCGCAGCTGGCGAGAAACATCGACTGGTCTTCGGAATACGAGAAGTCCATAAGCCCTCGTTGCGGAAGTTGCCCTACCTGGCCCGCGCGGGCGGTGCCGAGTCCGCCGCCAGGTGCTTCATCCCGGCACGCGCCCTCTCGCTAGCCCAGGCGGCCGAGGCTTCGTTCAAAGTTCCAGCACGTGCTTGGCGATGATGCCGCGCTGGATTTCGTTGGAGCCGCCGTAGATCGTCACCTTGCGCAGGTTCAGGTAGAAGGCGGTGGCGGGGTCCTGCAACCACGGCCGCGCCCCTTCGACCGGGGTGCAGGGCAACGCCTCGCGGCCGCGAATCTCGAGGATCAGCTCGGCGATGCGCTGGTAGATCTCCGAGCCCTTGATCTTCAGCATCGAGGCCATCGGCCCCGGCGAGCCGCGGTCGCGCGCCGCCGCCAGCACGCGCAGGTTCAGCACGTCGAGCGCCATCAGGTCGATCTCGACCTGCGCCAGCCGCGCCGCGAACAGCGGATCGTCCGCCAAGGGCCGGCCGCTGCGCGCGTTCTCCCGCGCCAGCCGCTTCGCGCGCGCCAGCTCGCGCTTGTTGATGCCGACGTTGGCGATCCCGGTGCGCTCGTGCTCGAGCAGGTACTTGGCGATCGTCCAGCCCTGATTTTCCTCGCCAACGCGGTTTTCCACCGGCACCTCGACGTCGTCGAAGAACACCTCGTTCACCTCGTGCGCGCCGTCGAGCAGGATGATCGGCCGCACGGTCACGCCCCTGGACTTCATGTCGATCAGCAGGAAGCTGATGCCCTCCTGCTTCTTGGCCTCGGGGTCGGTGCGGACGAGGCAGAAGATCCAGTCGGCGTGCTGCGCCAGCGTGGTCCACGTCTTCTGGCCGCTGACGATGTAGCGGTCGCCGCGGCGCACGGCGCGTGTCGACAGCCCGGCCAGATCGCTGCCCGCGCCTGGCTCGGAATAACCCTGGCACCACCAGTCCTGCGCCGACGGAATGCGCGGCAGGAAGCGGCGCTGCTGGGCAGGCGTACCGAACTTCATCAGCACCGGCCCCACCATGCGCAGGCCGAAGGGCAGTTGCCGCGGCGCGCCGGCGAGCATGCACTCCTCGTCGAACAGGTGCTGCCGGATCGGGTCCCAGCCCGGCCCGCCCCACTCGATCGGCCACGTCGGCGCGCCCCAGCCCTTGGCGTAGAGGATCTTCTGCCAGCGGGCGATGTACTCCGCCGGGGTGTGCTCGCCGGCGAGCACCGCGTCGCGGATCTCCGCCGGCAGCGCACCCTGCACGAAGGCGCGCACCTCGGCCGCGAAGGCGAGTTCATCGGGAGTGAAGTTCAGGTCCACGGTGCGCCTCCTGCCATCCGTGGCCGCGCCCACGCGCGACGCTGGGCCGAAAGTAACGCGTCGCGCTGGCGCTGTCATCGCGGGCCGTGCCGCCGTGGCGCCATTGCGGTGCCGGAAGGTCGCGTGGCGATCCTCCGCATCGTGAATTGCCATCGGCGCGACGCGTGCTGCCGGCCGGCGATGGGGCGGCGAAGCGTGACACCTCGCTGCAGACAGGCTGCTGCGGCCAGTCGCGGTAAGCCTCCCCGCAATGCCGTGGCGAAGCGGGGTTCAGGCGGGCGCCCGGCGCGGCCAGGCGAGCTCGTCGTCGCCATGATGCTGGAAAGGCTGCGCCAGACCGCTGCTGCGCAGCAGCATGCGTCGCGCGAATGCGCGTCGTCGCGGCGGTCCCCTTGGCGAGCACCGCCCCGATCGTTCACCATGACCCGTAGGCATCCGGCCCCTGCCGGATGCGTCGCATGCGGAAAGGAGGCAAGCATGGATCAGCAGGCGAAGGGGGTGCCGTTGCGCCAGGCGCG